>NZ_LNCE01000029.1:0-67920 GCF_001445815.1 Janthinobacterium sp. Ant5-2-1
CCCCAGCTCTTGCTTCTGGGGTGAAAAAGGCCGCTAACGGCGCGCCAGAGACAAACCTTAATACGGATTATTCAGCACATCCATCGCAAAATACGTAAAGATCATGTCCGCGCCCGCGCGCTTGATGGCGCCCAGGGTTTCCTGCACCACGCGGCGCTCGTCGATGGCGCCGGCTTGCGCGGCGAACTTGATCATCGCGTATTCTCCGCTGACCTGGTAGGCGCCAATCGGCAGGCGCGTCACTTCGCGCAGGTCGCGGATGATGTCCAGGTAGGCGCCGGCTGGTTTGACCATCAGCGCGTCGGCGCCTTCGGCTTCGTCGATCAGCGACTCGCGCACGGCTTCGCGGCGGTTCATCGGGTCCATCTGGTACGTTTTACGGTCGCCCTTCAGGGTGCTGCCGGCCGCGTCGCGGAACGGGCCGTACAGGCCTGATGCGAACTTGGTCGAGTACGCCATCACGGGCGTGTCGTGGAAACCGGCCGCATCTAACGCGCTGCGGATGGCCGCCACCTGGCCATCCATGGCCGCCGATGGCGCGATGATGTCGGCGCCCGCCTGCGCGGCGATAACGGCCTGCTTGCCCAGGTTCAGCACCGTGCTGTCATTGTCGACCGTGTCGCCATGCAGGATGCCGCAATGGCCGTGGTCCGTGTATTCGCAGAAGCAGGTGTCGGACATCACCACCATTTCCGGCACGGCGTCCTTGATGATGCGCGACATGCGCGCCACCAGGCCGTCCGGGTTCAGGGTGTCCGTGCCGTGGCTGTCCTTGTGGTGCGAAATGCCGAAGGTCATGACGGAGCGCAGGCCGGCGCGCGCGTAGCGCTCCACTTCCTGCGCCAGCTTCGCTTCGGGAATGCGGCGCACGCCGGGCATGGACTTGATGTCGATGAAATCGCTGCTGCCTTCGTCGACGAAGATCGGCAGGACCAGGTCGCGCGGATTGATCTCGGTTTCGCGGAACAGCTCGCGCAGTTGCGGGGTCGCGCGCAGGCGGCGCATGCGCGAAGTGGGGAATTGTGCTGGCATGGGGTGACTGGCTTCAGGTTAACAACGCCGATAAGTATACGCCGATCGCGCCAGTTGCGCCGGACCGCCCGGCAAAAAAGCCGCGCAAGTCAAGAAATGGTCCCCTGCGCCGTCATTGCGCGTGCAGCAGGGCCGCCACTTGCCAGCGCATGTCCGCCGCCAATTGCACCAGCATGGCGCCGCGGCGGCGCGCGTCCGACCGTTTTTTCGACGGCACCAGTTCCAGCTCCGGCATCCGGCAAGGGCCGCATGGCAGGCGGAAATTGCCGTCGCTGGTGGGCTGCGCATGCAGCTCGCGCCAGGCCAGGTCGTAATCGCACGAGATATGCCGGCGCCGGCGCCAATTCAGCGCGATGCGGTTGGCGTTGCTGACCAGGTCCAGGTGGACGCAGCCGAAAAAATCGCCCAGGTCGCGCAAGGCGGCCACCATCAGGTTTTTCGGCCGACAGCCATGCAGCGCCCGCGTGGCCTCTTTCACCGCCTGCGCGCCGGCGGACGAACGCAAGCCCTGCAAGGCGCCCAGCTGGATGACGGCGCCGCCAGGCTGGGGACGGAACAGGAAACTGGCCAGGTAGAGCGGCACGCCGTCGCGCGTCAGGCGCAGGCACAACTCCCCTTCGCGGTGGCTGTCGTGGATGGCCGTCAGCTGCAAGCGGTAGGTGGCGCCATCCTTGCCTTCGATGGCGGCCAGCACCAGCGCCCGCCGCGCCGCGTATTCCACCAGCGGCCGCGCGCCCGCCTGCCACAGGAAGCGGTAATGCCCGCACAGCAGGTCCACCCGCGCCGCGCCGCCGAACTGGCCGCTGGCGTAAGGACGATAGATCTTGTACAGCAGGCTGGGATGGGCTTGCGCCAGCGCCGCCATTCCCGGCGTCGCGGCAATGAACGCTTGCCAGCGCGCGCGCTGCAGGGGAAAGACGATGGCGCCCAGCGCGGCCTTGATACGGTGGCCATGCTGGCGCAGTGGCGCCTGCTGCGGCGCGGCGTTGTCGCCGGTGGCGGTAAAAGTATGCATGCAAACGGCTCTACGACGTGTCGGGATAAGCGGGACGCGGCGACGGCCGCAGGCAGCCCGGAACAGGCGGCTGCGCGCACGCAGCCGCTCTACGCCGGGTAGAGCGGATGATAGGGCGAGGTGAAAATGAAGGGGGTTACAGTTTGGTAATGTCGACCTGGCCTGTGGCGCACAAGCACATTATGGCAGCGAGCCGGTTGCAGGTTCCCTGACGCCGCGCTTGAGCCGCTGCAGCAGCCAACGCCGTGCCGGCACTTCCAGCAAGCGATAGCTGATGCTGCTGACAAAGAGCAGGATGCCGGTGAAGATCGCCGCCTTCATGATGTAAGCTGATATACCCGTGCCCGGAAACATCAGGCGCAGCAGTTTCTGCAGCATCATGGCCAGCGGCAGATGCAGCAAGTAGATGGCATACGAGCAATCGCCCAGGAAGGCTGCCGCCCGGCCCTCAAGTATGGCCGGCCGCAACCTGGCGGCGAGCCACACCGTCGCGGGCAATGCCCCCATCACGACGAGGCCCAGCGGTATGACACCGGCGCTATCACCCAACGCATGAAAGGCGGCAAACACGCCGAGCGCCAGGGCCGCAAAATAGGCCAGTATCCAGGCATGCATCCGACACTGGAACAACAGCAAGCCCCCTGAAAAGCCCAGCAGGCCGCGCAGCAAGCCTTCATGTACGTCATCCGACCTATAGCCGCTCAGATAGCGGTTCATCCAGACGGCGCATCCCCATAGCAGCAGCGCCGAGCAAAAGTGTAGCGCGAGTTTCCAGCGCAAAGTATGCATACCCATGCGCACGGCAAAGAACCAGATCAGATTGATGAACACCTCGACGAAAATCGACCAGCTGGGTCCGTTCAAGGGAAAACTAGGTCTGTCAGCCTGTAGACAGGGCAGCATCAGCGCATTGGGCGCGAAGCATACGATGTTGGCCGACGTGGTGCCGATGTGGCTCTTGATCAGGATGACGGCAAGGGCCGCCAGTAGCGCGACAGCGTATAGCGGATAAAGCCTGGCAAAGCGGTTGCGCAGAAAGTCTCTGAAGGGCATGCCGAGGTGGATGCGCTCTTCATAGCTATGTGCCATGACCCAACCGGAGAGGATGAAAAAGAAGTCGACTGCCAGGTAGGCGTGCGTGATCGTGAAACCAAATATGCCCGGCAGATGATGCACGGCGACCAGCATCGCCGCCAATCCACGCAAGCCATCGAGAGAAACGATACGGCCGCCGAAATGGCCAGCCTTCATGCCAGCACCAGTCATGTTTGCTCCATATCTATCCACCTGTCGAATTGGCGCAGCACGCCAACAACGAGAACCAGGCAGATTTGGCGATCACTCGATGCGGCCGCACGACGAAGGCCGTGATCTACGGTCAAATGGCGAGGTCGAAAAAAAGTAACAAAATTATATCACAATACTTTATTTAAAAGCAAATATGGCAACGTTTATGCTGCAAAAAAAAACGCGGCGGGGCGGACAACAAGAACGGCTTAGCGGACAACAAAACCTGACAGCCTAAAACGCAGCCGCAAGCCCGGCGCCGCATCCTCGATCTCCAGGCTGCCGCCATGCAGGGCCGCGATGGCTGCCACGATGGACAGGCCCAGGCCATTGCCGGGCAAATGGCGGCTCTTGTCGAGCCGGTAAAAGCGCTGCGTCAGTTTCGGCAGTTCTTCAGCCGGCACGCCGGGGCCGTTGTCGCGTACGGCCAGCCAGCTGCCGTGTTCATCGCTGCCGGCCGATACTTCCACCGTGGCGCCCCGCCCCGCATATTTGATGGCGTTGTCGACCAGGCTGGCCAGGGCACTGCCCAGCAGGTTGCGGTCGCCGCGCGCCGGCACGCCCTCGCCATACATCTGCACCAGCAGCACGCCCTGCTCGTCGGCCGTCGCTTCATACATTTCCACGATGTCGGCGCCGATCTGCTGCAAGTCGATATCGTCGAAATTCTCGGGACGCATGCCCGATTCGGCCGCCGCGATCTGCAGCAGCTTGTCGAACACGCGCGTGAGGTCGTCGATGTCGTCGATGGCCGCCTGCGCCGCGCTTTCGTAGCCTGCCACGCCCTGCTGCTGGCGCAAGGCGCCATCGAGCTTGTTGCGAATGCGCCCCAGCGGCGTGCGCAGGTCGTGCGCAATGGCGTTCGACACATGGCGCACGCCTTCCATCAAGTGTTCGATGCGGTCGAGCATGCGGTTGATGTCGCGACTCAGCAAGCCGAATTCGTCTTCGCTGGAAACGGGAATGCGCCGGCTCAGGTCGCCGGCCTCGATTTCCCCCGCCGTGCGGCGAATCTGCCCGATGCGCGCCTCGAGCTGGCGGCGAAACAGCCACGCACCCGCCACCACCAGCAGGATGGCTACCCCGCCGCCATAGGCCAGCGAGCGCAGCACCAAGGCGCGGATCGACCTGCCCTCTTCCATGTCGCGCCCGACGAACAGGCGCGCTCCGCCATCGAGGTCGCGGATCAGCATGCGCGCGGGCACCCTGCGCCCTTCGCGCGTGACGTCGCGGTGCAGCAGGCGGCCCACTGGGCTGCCCACGTCGGGCCAGGACGACAGATTGCCTGCCACGCGGCGGCCATCGGCGTCCACCAGCAAAAAAATCTCCGTGTCGCTGTCGGTGCGGTCGGTCAGCAAATGGGCGATTTCCGCCGTCGTGCGGCTGCTGCCGCCCTGCTGGTACAGCGCGGCGAGGCGCTCCGAGAGCAGGGTCAGCTTGCGGTCCACGCTGCGATCGAGCACGCCGATGGTGCCGAAATAGAACACGGCGCAGACGATGCTGATCGACACGACCACCAGCACGCCATAGCCGAGCGCCAGGCGGGCCGCGATCGAGCGGTGCCAGTTACGCACTGTCGATCACGCCCAGCGTGTAGCCGACGCCGCGCACCGTGTGGATCAGCGGCGGCGAAAATTCCTTGTCCACCTTGGTGCGCAAGCGGCTCACCTGCACGTCGATGACGTTCGTCTGCGGGTCGAAATGGTAGTCCCACACGGCTTCGAGCAGCATGGCGCGCGTGACGGACTGGCCCTGGTGGCGCATCAGGTATTCGAGCAGGCGAAATTCGCGCGGCTGCAGGGCGATTTGCCGGTTTGCGCGCGTCACGCGCATGGTGCGCATGTCGAGCACGAGGTCGGCCACCTGCAGCTGCGTCGATTCGGGCACGGGCGCGGCGCGCCGCAGCAGCGCCTCGATGCGCGCCAGCAGCTCGGCGATGGCGAACGGTTTCGACAGGTAATCGTCGCCGCCGCTGCGCAGGCCGCGCACACGCTCGTCGACGCTGGAAAGAGCTGACAGCACCAGCACGGGCGTGTTGCTGCCCATGCCGCGCAGGCGCGCGACGATCGCCAGGCCGTCGATCTCGCCGGGCAGCAGGCGGTCGAGTACCAGCGCATCCCAGTCTTCGCCGCAGGCCAGGCGCATGCCGTCGATGCCATTGTCGCAGGCGGTAACGTCGTGACCCGCCTCGCGCAGGCCGGCACAGATATAGCGGGAAGTTTCGGCTTCGTCTTCGATGACCAGGCAGCGCACGGGATTTCCTTGTAAAGATCAGGCAGCAAATAGGCGCAGCATACGCCAGGCGCGCGCCACTTGCCAGTCCCGCCGCGTGCGGCGCGCAATGACAGGGTCGGGTACAATACGGCCTCGACATTGTTTGGCCGCGCGCCTGCGCCCCTGTTTTATCGGCGCCTCCCGGCTTGCCGCGGCCTCTATAGCCACCACTGCCACTAACGAACATCCGGCGCGCCAGGCGCGCCACAGACCAATACAGCCATGAAATCGACCCACTCTCTCGCACTGGCGCTGGCCATGGCCATCAGCTGCGGCAGCGCCGCCGCCGCAGATACCAAACAAAGCATGCTGTTCGATGAAATCCCCATCGGCAGCTGGAGCACTTCCGCCGAACTGGGCGCCATCACCACTTCGGGCAACACGGTCGGTACCTCCGTCACGGGCAAGATCGACGCGCGCCAGGAACTCGATGACTGGAGCAACCAGTACATTTTCAGCGGCTACTTCAAGGAAGACGAAACGACGAACGACGATGGACAAAAGATCCGCGAACGCTCGGCCGAACGCTTTTCCGCTTCCGCCAAGGCCGCCTACAAACTGATGGCCGACCATGAAAAACTCTTCGTCCTGGCCTCGCACGTGAACGACAAGTTCGGCGCCTACACCAAGTACTCGACCCTGGCCGTCGGTCATGGCTCGCGCTGGTACCAGTCGACAGACAAAAGCGTCGACGTGGAATTCGGTCCTGGCTATTTCAGCGGCACCAACGACGCGGGAGAATCGGAACACGGCCTGACGGTGCGCGGCGCGGCCGCCATGAAGTGGAAGATCAGCCAGTCGGCCATGTTCACCCAGACGGTCAGCGTGGAACGAGGCACCTCGAACACCCACTCGATCGCCGAAACGGCCCTCAGCACAAAAATCAACGGCACCATGCAGATGAAGGCCGCCTTCAGCGCCCGCAACGACACGCGCGTACCGGACGACAAGAAGAACACGGATACGCAAACCTCGCTGACCCTGGTCTACTCGTTCTAGGACGCGCCCCCATGCTGATGCGGCGTCTGCGCGTATGCGCCCTCCTGTGCGCGGCGGCGCTGCTGAGCGGCTGCGCCGCCGTCACCGTCAGCGCGATTTCGCCGGCCGACTACCTGCAGCAGCGGCGCGGCGACATCCTCACGACGGGCAAACTGAGCGCCTCGGCCAGCGAGGTGCTGCGCATCATCGGCAGCGACATCGCCGCCTGCGAAGCCAATACGGGCAGCTGCCGCGCCGACCTGGCCCGCTCCGAGCTGCTCAGCGACGAGCAGCGCCTGGCCACCCTGTCCGAATTGTGGCTGGAAAGCGCGCTGGCGGAAGAAAAGCAGGGTGGCCACCCCAGCGCCGAACGCCTGGCCGCCTGGCTCGAATCGGCCCGCTACGCGTACGCCTACCTGTTCTACACGACGCGCACGCCGGGCCAGCGCGCCTTCGAGGAACGCCAGACGCAAATCCGCGACTACTATAACTATGCCGTCCAAAAGGCCGTCGGCAACCTGTTCCGCCACCGCGGCGAATACCGCCCGGACGGCCATGTGATCCGCGTCGCCGGCTGGCAGATCGACAGCGAACTGTCGGCCCTGCGCCTGCCCGACGACGGCACCCTGCCCGACGAACTGCTGCCGGCCACCTCGTTGACGTTTTCCGGCCTGCGCAATGTGTACCGGCGGGACGGCTTCGGCGCCGACCTGGTGGCCGTCATGCCCAAGCCCGCCGGAGCCAGGGACGCGGCCTTCCAGGAAAGCCGCTTCCCCGTCGTCACGGCGCTGATCCGCTTCGATGGCAACAGCCTGCAGGAGGTATTGGCCACGCAGCAGCTGCTGGTGATGCTGGTCGACCCGACGCGCAGCGAATCGACGCGCATGGCGGGCCAGGAACTGCCCGTGGCAGCCAACTTCACGGCCGGCTATGGCCTGTGGCTGGCCCGTTCCGGCTTCGGCGTGCAGGCGTTGCGCACCCTGTTCGGCAGCGCCGACGGCATTTCGCGCCCGCAGGTGCACCTGATGCAGCCCTACGACCCGAACAAGCGCACCATCGTCATGCTGCACGGCCTGGCCAGCAGCCCGGAAGCGTGGATCAACGTGGCAAATGAACTGATGGGCGACGAACAGCTGCGCCGCCGCTACCAGATCTGGCAGGTGTACTACCCGAGCAATGCGCCGCTGGCGGCCAACAACGCCGCCATCCGCAAGGCGCTGAACGCAACCCTGGCGCAGTTCGACCCTGCCGCCAAGGCGATGGCCGCGAACGACATGGTCTTGATCGGCCACAGCATGGGCGGCGTACTGGCGCGCCTGATGGTCTCCGACGCCAGCAACACCCTGCTCGACGCCATCACGGAAGAATACAATTTGAAGGGCAAGAAAGCGGAAAAAGTGCGCGCCGGCCTGGCGCCCTACCTGAATTTCACGGCCATGCCGCAGGTGAACCGCGCCATCTTCATCGCCGCGCCGCACCGCGGCACCTCGTTCGCCAACCACAAGGTGGCGCGCTGGATCGCCAACCTCGTCACGCTGCCCATCACCATGCTCGACCAGTTGTCGGACGCGGCCGGCAGCCTGGCGCAGCTCGACACGGGCAGCAGCGAACCGCTGCGCATCCCCAACAGCATCGATAACCTCAGCGACAAGGACCCGTTCGTGCGCCTGGTGGCCGACCTGCCCATCAGCCCGAACGTGCGCTACTACTCCATCATGGGCAACGACACGCCGGACCTGCCGCTGGCGGAATCGAGCGACGGCGTGGTGCCGTATGCCAGTGCCCACCTCGACGGCGCGCAGTCGGAAAAAGTCATCCCTTCGTGGCACAGCGTGCAGGAAAGCCCGCAGGCGATCCTGGAGATACGGCGCATACTACGCATGCCGGATTAAGTCGCCAAGGCGATAGCAGCGCAGGCCGGATCAGGCGGGGCCGCCGAGGCCGCAGGCGGTAATCCGACAACATTATTGGCCACGCCCATGGTGATGTCGGCTTACGCGCTCCGCGCTAAGCCGACCTACCCGACTGGTGCCAATGGCTGGGCTGGCAACCGTAGGTCGGATCAGGCGAAGCCGTAATCCGACAACATTGTTAGCTTCACTTTGGGCAGCGCCAGCATCACACCGGCTCGCGCCACTTGTCCTTGATCTCCAGCATGGCCGGCAGCTGCTCGATGAACAGCGCCAGCAGCTCAGGATCGAAGTGCGTGCCGCTGTCGCGCTGCATGGTGGCGATGGCCTCATCAATCGTCCAGGCGCGCTTGTACGGGCGTTCGCTGGTGAGGGCGTCGAAGACGTCGGCGATGGCGACGATGCGGCCTTCGTGGGGGATTTCCTCGCCTTTCAAACCTTGCGGATAGCCGCTGCCGTCCCATTTCTCGTGGTGCGTCAAGGCGATGGTGCGCGCCATTTTCAGCAAGCCGCTTGCGTGCTCGCCGATGATGGCCGCGCCAATTTCCGCGTGGCGGCGCATGACTTGCCATTCGTCCGCATCGAGCTTGCCCGGCTTTTGCAGGATGGCGTCGGGGATGCCGATCTTGCCCACGTCGTGCATGGGCGCCGCGTTGAGCAGGTCTTCCGCCCTGCCCGCGCTGTAGCCGGCCGCCAGCGCCAGCTGGCGCGCGTAGTAGCTCATGCGGATGACGTGCATGCCCGTCTCGTTATCCTTGTATTCGGCCGCCTGCCCCAGGGTCTGGATCACCTGCAGGCGCGAACGACGCAATTCCTCGGCGTCCACCAGCGACAGATGCGTGCGCACGCGGGCGCGCACGATGGGCGGACTGACCGGTTTCGTGATGTAGTCGACGGCGCCCGCGTCAAAGCCGTCCGCCTCGTCCTTCACGTCGCACAGGGCGGTGACGAAAATGACGGGGATGGAGGCGGTCGCCGGCATCGCCTTCAGTTGACGGCACACTTCATAGCCCGTCATGGCGGGCATCATGATGTCGAGCAGGATCAGCTCGACGGGGTTGTTCTGCGCCAGTTCCAGCGCCTTCTCGCCATCCTTGGCGTACAGCAGGCGGTAATCGTCCTGCAGGATCTGGCGCAGCACCTGCAGATTCGTCGCTTCGTCGTCAACCAGCAGCAGGATCGGTTTGTCTTCGTGTAAGGTCATCGTTGGCCCAATATCAGGAAAGGTCGGCAGGCATAGGCGCTTCCAGCCACGCCAGCAGCTGTCGCAGCACGCCTGCGGCGCGCGCGAATTCAAAGTCGTCGATGGCGCTGGCCAGCGCCTGCAATCGCGGCTGCTGGCCGTGCGGCGCCAGCATGGCCGCGATCTGCGCCATCAGGGCGTCGTCGAGCTGTCCGCCTTCCAGGCTGGCGATGGCTTGCCGCAGCAAGGCACCAAAGGCGGTGGCATCGAGGGGCGCGCCGGCAGCCGGCGCACTCGCGGCCACGGCCGGCATACCCGATTCTTCCAGTTCGCCGGCCAGCGCCATGAAGGCGGCAGCCAGCTGCACCAGCAATTCGGTCGCCGGCAGCTGGCGCGAGATGGCTTGCTCGATGCGTCCCAGCAGGCTTTCGATCCGCACCAGGCACAGGTTGCCCGCCGCGCCCTTGATACGGTGCAGCAGGTGGCCCGCCACGCTGCTGCCGCCGCGCTCCAGTTCGGCCGCCAGCATGGCGGCGCAGTCGCCATTGGCTTGCACGAAGCGGCCAATCGCCCGTTGCAAGGCTTCGCGGCCGCCCCACAGGGCGATGCCGCGCTGCCAGTCCACCTGGCCGGTGGCCGCACGCGCCGCCGCGCCGGCCGCCGTCGGCGGCATGGACACGGCGATATCGAGCAGGCGGGCGATTTCCGCCGTCAGCTTGTGCATTTCCAGCGGCTTCGAGGCAAAACCATTCATGCCGGCCGTCTGCGCGGCGCGCCGGTCCTGCTCCAGCACGCTGGCCGTCAGGGCGATGATGGGCGTCGCCGTCAGGCCCTGCTCGCGCTCGTACACGCGGATCAGGCGCGTCGCTTCCAGGCCATCCATGCGTGGCATCTGCACGTCCATCAGGACGACGTCGAAGCTGCCCTTGCTGAACTCGCGCACGGCGCTCTCGCCATCGCTGGCGGCGATCACCTGGTGACCGGCCGCGCCCAGGCTGATCAGGAGCAGCTCCACGTTCTGCGGCACGTCGTCGGCCGCCAGGATGCGCAGCGGCGGCAAGGCCACCACAGGCTGCTCGCTGCGGCGCGACACGGCCTTGCCCGGCGCCAGCGGCAGCAGCACGTGGAACACGCTGCCCACGCCCAGGGTGCTTTCCACGGTGATGGTGCCCCCCATCAGTTCGACCAATTGCAGCGAAATCGTCGTGCCCAGGCCCGTGCCGCCAAAACGGCGGCTCATCGAGGAATCGGCTTGCGTAAACGGCGCGAAGATTTTGTCCAGGCGGTCGGCGGGAATGCCGATGCCCGTGTCGTGCACGGCGATATGCACCTGCTCGCCCTGCATGCCGACGGCCACGCGCACATGGCCCACTTCCGTGAACTTGACGGCGTTGCCGATCAAATTCGTCAGCACCTGCTGCACCCGGCGCGCGTCGCCCAGGAAGAACTGGCCCATGCCGGGATCGACATCGACATGCAGCACCAGGTCGCGCGCATGCGCCGTGATGCGCAGGGACGCGGCCACGTGGTCGACCAGGTCCGGCAGCGAAAAGTCCACCAGTTCCAGCTCGGTGGCGCCTTTTTCCAGTTTGGCCATGTCGAGGATGTCGTTCAGCAGCTCGAGCAGCGAACGGGCCGACTGGCGCACCGTGCCCAGATGGCGGCGCTGCAGGCTGTCCAGGGCAGTCCCCAGCAGCACTTCCGTAAAGCCGATGATGGCATTCATCGGCGTGCGGATTTCATGGCTCATGTTGGCCAGGAAGCTGGTCTTCGATTCGGCGGCCAGTTCGGCACGGTCTTTCGCCGCGCGCAGGTTTTCCTGCATGGCGCGCCGCTCGCTCACGTCGGTGGCCAGCTTGACCACCTTGAACGGCTTGCCATCCGTGTTGAAGATCGGGTTGTACGAGGCCTGTATCCACACTTCCTTGCCATGCTTGCCGATGCGCTTGTACTCGCCCGTATTGAATTCGCCCTGCGCCAGGTGCTGCCAGAACGCGACGTAGTCGGGCGAGGTCACGTAACCCGGCTCGCAGAACACGCTGTGGTGCAGGCCCAGCACGTCCTCGAGCTGGTAGCCGGTCAGGTCGAGGAAGTTCTGGTTGGCCGCCAGGATGCGTCCCTGCAGGTCGAATTCGGCGACGGCCGTCGCGCGCGAGATGGCCGTCACCTTGCCTTCGTATTCGGCGTTACGCAATTCGCTTTCCGTGATGTCGAGGATGACGCCGTCGATCCAGCGCACCACGCCGTCGTTATCGAGCACGGGGCCGCTGCTTTCGCGCACCCAGCGCTCGCGCCCGTCGCGGTGGATCATGCGGTAGACGTTCTCGAAATCGCGCCGTTCGCCGGCCGCCTGCACGCAGGTGTCGTTGACGCGCTGGCGGTCGTCCGGGTGCACGAGGTCGAACAGCCTGACCCGCCCTTCGGCGAAGTCCTGCGGCAGCCAGCCCGTCAGATTGAAGACGGCGTCGCTGATGAAGATCATCTTCCATTCGGGCGCGAAGCTGCAGTGGAAGGACACGCCGGGGATATTGCGGATCAGGGTGCGGTACTGGCGTTCGCTGTCTTTCAGTGCCTGCTCCATGCTGCGTGAAGAGCGCATGTCCGTGACAAACGCCACGAACAAGGGCTGGGCCGGCGCATCGATCTTGCCGATCGCCACGCGCATGGGCAGCACGGCGCCATCCTTGTGGCGGCCATCGAGTTCGCGTCCGCTGTCGAGGATGCGCGAGGCGCCCGTTTCCAGGTAATCGCGCAGATAGCCCTCGTATTCGGCCGCGTCGGCCGGCTGCAGCAGCACGCTGGCGTCGCGCCCCACGATCTGCGCTTCGCGCCAGCCGAACAGGCTTTCCGCAGCGGGATTGAAGGAGCGCACCTTGCCCTGGCCATCGATGGTGATCAGGCCATCGGCCGCCGTGTCGACGATGGCGCGCAGGCGCGATTCGCTGACGCTGGCGTGGCGCAGCAGTTGGCGGTAGCGCAGCAAGCCGTTCGCGGCGGCCACGAAGACGGTCAAGGTGACGGTGATCAGGGCCACGGCCAGGGCCACGAACGAGGCTTGCACCGTGATCGTGTTCTCGCCTGCCGTGGGCGTGCCGGAAAAACGCGCCGCCAGCATGCCTGTGTAGTGCATGCCGGAAATGGCCAGGCCCATCACCACACTGCTGAGCAGCAAGGACGCCAGGGGGCTCAGGCGCTGGCGCATGGCGCTCAAGCCGAAGCGCACCCACAGCGCCAGCATGGCCATGGTGACAGCCACCAGCAGCGACAGGGCAAACAGCCAGGGTTCATAGCGCAAGGCCAGCGACGTTTGCATGGCGGCCATGCCGCTGTAATGCATGGAGCCGATGCCCACGCCGACGAGCACGCCGCCCACCACCAGTTGGCGCCAGTTGATGCTCGGACGCGCCAGCATGTGCAGCGCCACCCACGAAGCGGCCATGCCGGGCAGCATGGAGAGCAAGGTCAGGCCGGGGTCGAAGGACACGCGCGTGCAGATGTCGAAGGCCAGCATGCCGATGAAATGCATCGACCAGATGCCGCCACCCAGCGCGATGGCACCCGTGATGATGGCCGTCTGGCGCTGGAAGCCGCGCTCGCTGCTGCGCGCCATGCCGGCGATCTGCAGGGCCATGAACGAGGCAAAGATGGCGATACCGATGGAAAACAGCACCAGCCAGGCATTGTGCGTGCCATAGATGTACTGCATGGTATCGGTCGATACGGCAAAGATGGAACTAAGCATACTGTCGTGGCATAAGAGAGTGAAACCTAACGTCGCAAAACATGACGGCGCACCGCGCGCCGGCGCCAGGCTTTTTACTAAAGCGGCAACACAGCGGAAATGACAACGGTAGCAGTCGACCAGGGCAAGGCTCGGTCATCACGCCCGCGCCTGCCGCGCGGGGGAAAGGTGCTTTTTTCAGAGGGAAAAAGCGGAATGCGTACGAACTCTGGCGCGGATGTCTGGCCGCCAGCGTGACGATGATTTTTTAAAGAGCCATGAGTATAGTTGCTTTGCGAAAATATTCATAGGACTTCAGCAATATAGTTGCCAAAAGAAAACCACTTTGCGGCCACGATGCCACAAGTTCAGGGAAGCAGGCGCTCGGCCATCATCTCGCCATCCCCATCGAGTCCTGTTTCAACGAAACCAGCCTGCGCGTACAGTTGCCGGGCGCGCGCATTGGCGGGCACGTAATAGAGCACCACCCTGCCCGCGCCGCGCGAGCGCATCTCGTCCAGCAGCAGGGCCAGCGCCGCGCGGGCCAATCCCTGGCCCTGCCACGGCGCCGCGATCATCAGGCGGTACAACACGTACGTATCCTGCCGCCCCGCACTGCCCGGCAGCGCGTACATGGCAAAGCCGATCAGTTCGTCGTCGGCATAGATGGCGCGCGGGTGCATGTTGGCGTGGCTGGCGGCCAGCGCCAGCGACTCGGCATTGCCGGCAATAAAATCGCGTTGCGCCGCATGCAGCGGCAGCCCGATGACGGCGTCGGCGTTGGCCGCGCAGATGGCGCGCAGGGTCAAGACAGCGTTGATGCTCACGCCCTTCCTCATGCTGGCGGCCACTGCGCGCGTATCGCGGCAGATTCCTGATAGGTCGGACCGGCACGCACGGCCACAGGGATACCGGCCAGCGTACAGCGGCGGCTCAGCTCGTCCTTGATCTGCCGCAACGATAAACGCTGCGGCACGGGCAGATCCATGCCCACCACGCGGATCAGCGGATAATCGTCGAGGATCGTGTGCAGCAGCAGCTCCACGCGTGCCATCGGCGGCCCTCCGCGGTAGACATTCACCGCGCCCGCGTAACTGACCACTTCCAGCGCGCGGATCTGCCGCAGCTCCAGTTGCAGCACCTTGTCATGGCCGGGCAGGCGCCGCGCCACCCGGCGCAGCAACAGGCCAGCGTCGTTGATCTCGACATGAAAAAACAGATTGGGGCCCGGCAACAGGATCAGTCCGACGATCCATGCGGCCAGCGCCGGCAGGAGCAGCAGCACTGCCTCGCCCGCGTACGCCACGTCGCGCCAGACGGCTTGTCCGACAAAGGCGAGGATCAGGGCGCAGCCCCCTAGCAGCACGCTGCGCGACAGCACGGGACGCAGATTGGCCATCATCGCCGCATGCGAGCTTGCATCGTCGGCCGCCGCAAAGCGTATCCATTCCGCGCGCGCCGGGTTCAAGCGCCTGGCGGGAATGCCGCTCAAGTATGCTGCGCCAGCATGCCGCGGAACCATGCCAGTTGCTCGCGCGTCAGGTAATTGGCGCCATCGCCGTGCAGGATGACGATTTCGATCTCGGCCGGAATCGACGCGACCAATTGCGCGCCCGTCACGGGAATTTTCGGAAAGGCGATGCCGGCCAGGAAGGCCAGGTCTTCCGCCACCGTCACGCACTGGCGCTCGGGATTGGGCGACGGCACAAGGAACAGGTCGATTTGCTCGCTCTGCCCGCCGATAACGACGTGCAATTGGGCGGCCAGCAGTTCGGGCAGGATCAGCTCGATGTTATTCTCGGTGCGCGATTGCTGGAAAGCGCTTTTCAGGGGCGTGAGGACAGGAGTAGCGGTCATGGCAAAGTGAAAAGATAAAGACGGCGGCAGTGTAGCAGAGCCGCCTGGCCCGGCGCGCTCTGCTGGCGCAACGGCTACATCTTGTAGTGCAAGGACAGCAGCACGCTGCGCGGCGCACCGTAGCGTTCCAGCCCGCCCGACCACGCATAGCCGAGGCCCTGGTAGTAGCGGCGGTCCAGCACGTTGTCGATATTCACGCGCAGCTGCAGCTGCTCGCTGATGCGGTAGCCGGCAGTCAACCCCACGATGGCGTAGCCGCCCTGCCGCGTCAGGTAAGCCGTGTCGCGGCGGTATATCTTGTCTTGGGCGTAGACGGAAGCGCCCACATTCCACTGCGCCAGGCTGCCGCTCAGCTGTACGTTCGTCATCAGCTTGAACAATTGCTTCGGCTCGTCCGTGGCGATGCGCTGGCCGATGTTGGCGGCCACGCTGTCCTTCGTATACTTGGCCAGTACATAGGTGTAGCCGCCCGCGATCTGCCAGCCCGGCAATGGCGAACCGGACACCTGCAAGTCGACGCCTTCACTTTGCACCTGCCCGGCCGCGCGGGCGCAATAGATGGCGCCGCCCGTGGGACAATTGAGCTCGTCGGCCATGGCGCGATTATTCTGCTTGATGCGGAACAGCGCGCCGCTGGCGTTGAGCCGGCCGCCGAAATACTCGCCCTTGACGCCCACTTCCAGGTTGGTGCCGCTCAACGGCGGCAAGGTATTGCCGCGTACATCGAGCGAACTTTGCGGCTCGAAGATCTGCGTGCCGCTCGCATACACGGAGTGATGCCGGTCCACATCGTAGACGAGGCCTGCGTACGGCGTGAATTTCGCGTTTTCCGTCAGGCCGCGGCGCCAGGCGGGGTTGGTGGAGTACCAGCCCGTTACATCTTGCGCATACCAGCCGAAGCGCCCGCCCAGCACCAGGTGCAGCGGGTCGGCCAGGCTGAAGTTGCCAGCCGCATAAATGCCCTTCTCGTCCGTCTTGCGACCCCAATTGTACGGCTCGAACGCCGCGCCGCGCATCGGGTAGGCATACGGATTCCACTGGCGGATATCGATCACGCGCGTGGCAGCGCCTTCCCAGCTCTGGCCCGCGTCGGAATCGTCATGGCGGTAGCTGGCGCCGACGATCACGTCGTGCTGGCGGCCGAACCAGGTGACGGGGCCGCTCAGGCGCCAGTCGGCCACGACTTGCTCCGTGTTGTACTTCCAGCCCGTTTCCGATTGGTTCAGCTTGTATATTTCGCCATCGATGCGGCTGTTGGTGGTATTGCGCGTGCTGGAAGAGGCGTCGATGCGCGTGATGGCGAAGCGGCTGCGCCAGCCCTGCTCCAGCTGCGTTTCCAGGTCGGCGAAGACGACGTTGTTGTCGCGCTTCTGGAAGGAGTCGGCATTGTTCAGGAAGGTAGAGCGGGGCAAGTCCATGTGACGGCCGTCAAGCAAGGTCGGCAAGCCGACGAAGACGCCATCGGTGCGGCTGTGCTGGCGCGAAAAACCGATGCCGGCCGTGGTCGACGGCGTCAGGTCCGCCTCGACGATCGCATACACGGTGCTGTTCCTGTTGTTGACCACGTCGACAAAACTGTCGCTGTCGCGCCAGCTGGCCGCCACACGCCCCCGCACGCTGCCCGACGCATTCAGCGCATTGCTGGCGTCCACCGTCAATTGCTTGTCCTTCCAGTTGCCCAGGTGGGCCGAGGTGTTCAGCAAGGGCGTGGCCGTGGGGCGCTTGCGTATCATGTTGATGCTGCCCGACGGCGCGCCCGCCCCTTCCATCAGGCCCGTGGCGCCGCGCACCACTTCCACCCTGTCGTACATCAGCATGTCGGCCGAGACGTTGCGCTCATTGAAACCCGTGACGTCCAGCGGCAAGCCATCGACATTCACGTGGCTCAAGGCGAAGCCGCGCGCGAAATACGTGGTCTCCTGGTCGGACACGCCCTGTGTCTTGCCATAGATGCCAGGCGTGGCGCGGGCCACGTCCTGCAAGGTGGTCAAATCGAAATCTTCCATCTGCTGGCGCGAAATGACGCTGACCGTTTGCGGCGTGTGGCGCTGCGACAGGTTCAAGCCCGTCGCCGTCGACATATTCCTCGACGTGTATAAACCCGTGCCTTCAGTGGCGCGGTCCGCCTCGGCGCTGACGACGACGGCGGGCATGCTGGCCAGGCCGCCGTCGACCGTGCCGGTATTCATTTTGCGCAACAGGTAATTGGCATTGCCGCCGTCCGCCACTTCCAGGCCGCTGCCCTGCAGCAGCTTTTGCAAGCCCGCCGTGGTGCCATGGCGCCCCTGCAAGCCCGGCGTCGCCAAACCGTCGAGCGCCACGCCCTGGGTGGACAGATTGATCCCGGCGGCAATGGCAAACGAGGCCAGCGCATCGCGCAAGCTGCCGGCGGGAATGCTGTACTCGCGCACGGTGGCGGCCGGGCTGGCCTCGGCGGCCAGCGCCGTTTGCGGCAAGCCGGCGCCAGTGGCACCTATGGCGAGGAGCAAGACCAGCGCGGCGCGCACGGCGCCGGTGGTGGGATGGAGCGTCATGCGTGCTGCTGTAAAGTTACGGTGCTGCAAAGCCATGTAAAGCCCTTTCGATGGTTCGGATTGTTCGTTCTCTACCTTGTATGACGAAGCAATCCGGAAAAAGGGACAGGGGAAATGCAAATAGTGGCGCTTGCCAGCTTGGCGGGGCGCAGCCACGCGTAAGCCGACAAGGACACCCGGCGTTGCCTGTCGGCTTACGCCCTGCGGGCTAAGCCGACCTACACAAGCACGCCAAACTGCCCATATCCGCACAAACCGTAGATCGGCTTAGCGGGGCGCAGCCGCGCGTAAGCCGACAAGACCAGCCCGCATTGCCTGTCGGCTTACGCCCTGCAGGCTAAGCCAACCTACAAGACCGGCATGCGTAAGACGACTAGCTCAAGCCGCCTCGACACTGATCCAGTAGCGCGTGCGGTACGCCAGCCGGATCGGCAAGGAACGTTGCAGCAAGAGCAGGATGTTGTCCGGGTCGTTCAACTGGAAGATGCCGTCCACGGGCATGGCCGCCAGTGCGGGATCGCAGCGCAGCACGCCGTACCGGTAACGCGCCACCTGTTCCAGCACCTCGCCCAGCGGCATGCGTTCGGCGATCAGCACGCCCTGCAGCCAGCCGGCAGCGTGCGGCGCCAGCGGCGTCAAGGCAGAAACAGCACGGTCATCGAAACTACCCTGCCGGCCCGCATCGATCCTGCGCGAGGCGTCGGGCGCTTGCGATGGCGCAATCTCGACGGCGCCCTCGCTGACGCTCACCTGCGTGCGCGCCAGCACGGTGCCAAGGTGGCGTACGCTGAAGTGCGTGCCCAGCGCGCGCACGGCGCCATTGCTGCTGCGCACGAGGAAAGGCCGCGCCGGCATGGACCTGTCGTGCGCCGTGGCGACGTGGATTTCCCCTGCATGCAACAAGACTTGCCGCGCCGCGCCGTCAAAGCGCACGTCGATGGCCGTGTCCGTATTGAGCACCAGCTGCGTACCGTCGGGTAATGTCATGCGGCGGATTTCTCCCCTGGCCGTGCGGATGCCGGCGCGCCACGCTTGCCATGGCGCCGACTGGCTGGTCAGCCACAGCGCCGGGCCGGCCGCGATCAGCCCGGCCAGACCGTAGAGCACGGCGCGCCGCTGCGGCGACTGCGGCGCCGCGTCCGCCGTCTGGCGCAATGCAGGCGGCACGCTGGCCAGGGTGCTGCACACCAGCTCGGCCCTCTGCCACGCCGCTTCATGCGCGGGATCGCTGGCGCGCCAGGCCTGGAACGCCTGCTGCTCGTCGGGGGCCAAGGCGCCCCCATGCAGGCGCACCAGCCATTGCGCCGCCGCCCGCGCCGCGCGGGGATCGATGGCCCCGCTCACAGGATCAGCAGGATGCAGCGCTCGAACGCCTGCACCATGTAGCGCTTGATGCTGCGCTCGCTCACGGCCAGGCGCCGGGCGATTTCCCCGTAGCCGAGGCCATCGACATGGGCCAGCAGGAAGGCGCTGCGCACGAGCGGCGGCAAGCCGTCGAGCATGGCGTCGATGCGCTGCAAGGCTTCGCGCACGAGCAGCCGCTCTTCCGGCGACTGCATCAGCAATTCAGGCTGCTGCGCCAGGGTTTCCAGCCATGCCTGCTCCAACGACAGGCGCCGGTAGTGGTCGATCAGCAGGCGCTGCGCCACGGTGGTCAGGTAGGCGCGCGGCTCGCGCAAGGCCTGCCGGCCGTCCGGCGGCGCCGTCAACAGGCGCACGAAGGTATCCTGCGCCAGGTCGGCCGCATGGTCGGCGCACTGCAGCTTGGCGCGCAGCCAGCGCATCAGCCAGCCGTGGTGGCTGCTGTAGATGCAGGCTATCGACTCGCTGGACTGCGCAATGTTCACTGGGGACTCCGATGCGCGCAAGGCAAGGCGCGGCTAATTGATAATAATTCTCATTATCACAAATCATGGCCTCCGGCGTCAATGCCGGCGCCTGCCTATCCCTGGAAACTGTTGTTTCAGCGTGGCTGCAATCTTCTAGCGGTCGGTATACAAGCTCTTCATCACCATGCCGCCGCGCATTTTCTTTGCGCCCGGCGCCAACCCCGCCGGACAGGCTCCCTGGAACACGGCCGCCAATTCCGTATGCTGCACCTCGCTCTTGCCATTGACTTGCACGGTGGTATCGGCGCTCAGGGTATATGCCTTGGCCAGATCACCCTTGAAGGTGCCGGTCAGCCTGGCGTCCGGACAGCTGGACGCGAATTGGTAGCTGTCGCCCTGGCGGCTGTGCGACTCGATCTTGCATTCCTGCTCGAAGCCGGACCACAGGTCGTCGTCGATCAGGCGGTCGCGCGCATGGTCGACGCAGATTTCCCAGGAAAATGGCGAGGTGGCGGGCGTCACTTTCCACAACCCCGTGGCGCGCTGCAAGCGCTGCGCCGGCTCGGCCGCGGAAGCGAACGTGGCCGCGCACAGGGGGAAAACAGTCATCAGAATCCAGGTCGTGCTGCGCTTCATGAGCATTCCTTTTAGCTAAAAGTTTAAATATAGCAAAGAGGAACGCGCGCAGGCCGCACGCTTAGCCCGGCATCCCGGGCCTTGCGACCAACACGAAGGGAATGGCAAACGGCCCCAGGAAAGTCACCAGGATGGCACGTATGGTCGTTATTCGTAAGGAGCGGCGTTTGGCAATGAAGAGGCAAGCGAAGGCCGACAGCGACCAGATCAAGGCAGGCAGGTATGCGGTCATCATGAACTCCGGATGCGCCCTGGAAGGCAGGAAACCATGCTGACATGAAAATGTGACCACCGCAATGGCAGATTGGGTATCTGCCATTGCGGTGGATACGGGTCCAATACGATCAGTGCTGGCCGATCTTCATGATTTTCAGCGCATTCGTGCCGCCGACCTTGCCCATCGGCTCGCCCCAGGTCAGCACGACGGTGTCGCCCTTGGCCACGACTTTATGTTCGACCAGCAAATCTTCCGCCTGTTGCAAGACCTTGTCGCGGTCGGTGCCGGACGTCAGTTCCAAGGTGCTGACGTTGCGGTACAGGGCCAGCTTGCGGCGCGTACCCACGCTCGGGGTCAGCGCGACGATGGGGATATCGATGTTGCAGCGGCTCATCCACAGTGCCGTCGAACCCGATTCCGTCAGGGTGGCGATGGCTTTCACGCGCAAATGGTGGGCCGTAAACAGGGCGCCGTAGGCGATCGACTGGTCGATGCGCGAGAACGTGGCGTTGAGGAAATCGGCGTCCAGCTTGCAGGTGTCCCACTTTTCCGCATCCAGGCAGATGGCGGCCATCGCTTCCACCGTTTCGATCGGGTAACGGCCCGACGCCGTTTCCGCCGACGTCATGACGGCGTCCGTGCCGTCGAGCACGGCATTGGCCACGTCGGACACTTCCGCGCGGGTCGGCACGGCGTTGACGATCATCGATTCCATCATCTGCGTGGCCGTAATCGCCAGCTTGTTCGACGCGCGCGCCATCTTGATCATGCGCTTTTGCAAGGCAGGCACGGCCGCATTGCCCACTTCCACGGCCAGGTCGCCACGGGCCACCATGATGCCGTCGGAGGCGTCGAGAATTTCTTGCAGCGCAGGAATGGCTTCCGCGCGCTCGATCTTGGCGATCATCATCGGCTTGTGGTCCCATGCTTCGCCGGCGATGTTGGCCAGCTGGCGCGCCATGACCATGTCGGTAGCGTTTTTCGGGAACGAGACAGCCACGTAATCGGCCTGGAAGCTCATCGCCGTTTTCACGTCTTCCATGTCTTTCGCCGTCAGCGCCGGCGCCGACAAGCCGCCGCCCTGGCGGTTGATTCCCTTGTTGTTCGACAACTCGCCGCCGATCTTGACGGTGGTGTGGATTTCGCTGCCGACGACTTTATCAACGGTCAGCACGATCAGGCCGTCGTTGAGCAGCAGCACGTCGGCAGTGCGCAAGTCGCGCGGCAATTCCTTGTAGTCGAGGCCGCAGCGCTCGATGTTGCCCAGTTCGCCGTTTTCGCCCCATTTCGCGTCGAGGATGAACTTGGCGCCGTTTTCCAGGAAAATCTTGCCTTCTTCAAACTTGCCGACGCGAATTTTCGGGCCTTGCAAGTCGGCCATGATGGCCACTTCGCGGCCGCACAGGGCTGCCGCTTCGCGCACCATGCGGGCGCGGTCGATATGGTCTTGCGCCTTGCCATGCGAGAAGTTCAGGCGCACGACGTCGACGCCAGCCTTGAACATGCGGACCAGGGTATCGATATCGTTCGAAGCGGGGCCGATGGTGGAAACGATCTTGGTGGCGCGTTGCTGTACTTGCATGGTCATGGTTGCTGCTTTCTAAAATAAGTTGCTACAAGGGCCGGCCTTGTGGGCCGGCCGTCCTGGTGCGCTGGATCAGCGGTGGTTCTTTCTTACTTGGCCGCCATCAGGGCGACCGTCGTGTCGAGCATGCGGTTCGAGAAACCCCACTCGTTGTCGTACCACGACGACACTTTCACGAGGCGGCCCGAAACCTTGGTCAGGGTCGAATCGAAATTCGACGAGGCCGGGTTATGGTTGAAATCGATGGAAACGAGCGGTTCCGTCTGGTACGTCAGGATGCCCTGCAGCGCGCCTTCCGATGCCGTTTTCAGCAAGGCGTTGACTTCCTCGACCGTCGTGTCGCGCTTGGCGATGAACGACAGGTCGACCAGCGACACATTGATCGTCGGCACGCGGATGGCAAAGCCATCGAGCTTGCCATTGAGTTCCGGCAAGACCAGGCCGACGGCGGCAGCCGCGCCCGTCTTGGTGGGAATCATCGAATGCGTGGCCGAGCGGGCGCGGCGCAAGTCTTCATGCATCACGTCGGACAGCACCTGGTCATTCGTGTATGCATGCACGGTGGTCATCAGTCCCGATTCGATGCCGATGGCGTCGTTGAGAGGTTTGACCAGCGGCGCCAGGCAATTCGTCGTGCACGAGGCGTTGGAAATCACGGTATCCGTGGCTTTCAACACCTGCTGGTTGACGCCGAATACGATGGTGGCGTCCACGTCCTTGCCGCCCGGCGCGGAAATGATGACTTTTTTCGCCCCGCCCTTCAGGTGGGCCGACGCTTTTTCCTTGGTCGTGAAGAAACCCGTGCATTCGAGCACCACGTCGACGCCGAGCTCGCCCCACGGGATCAGTGCCGGGTCGCGCTGCGCGAAGACGCGGATGCGGTCGCCATTGACGATCATGTTGTCGCCGTCGATGGTGACGACGCCGGGAAACTTGCCGTGCACCGTGTCGTAGCGCGTCAAGTGCGCATTCGACTTGGCGTCGCCCAGGTCATTGATGGCGACGATCTCGATATCCTGCTGCTTGCCGCCTTCATAAAACGCGCGCAAGACGTTGCGGCCGATGCGGCCATAGCCATTGATGGCAACTTTGATGGTCATGCTGTCTCCTTGATGTTTTATTTAAAACCAACCCAAGTGCACAATCCGGGGGCAGACCTTAAGGTCTGACCCCAGCATTTGCCGTTGGGTTAAAAAGAATCAACCACTATTTCTCAAGCCCGCCGCAATCCCATTGATCGACAAATGGATGCCCGTGCGCGCCGCCGCATCCTGCTTGCCTTCGCGGAAACGCTTCAGCAGCTCCACCTGCACGTGATTGAGCGGGTCGATGTAGGGGAAACGGTTGCGTATCGAACGCTGCATCAGCGGATTGGCTTGCTGTAACTCTTCCTGGCCCGTGATCAGTTTCAAGGCGTCCAGGGTGGCCGCGTATTCGGCGCGGATGCGCGTAAATATGGCGTCGCGCAAAGCCTTGTCCTTGACGAGTTCCGCATACTTGCCGGCAATGGCGATGTCGCTCTTGGCCAGCACCATATCCATGTTCGACAGCAAGGACGTAAAGAAGGGCCAGTCCGTGTACATGCCGCGCAGCACGTCCGCGCCATCGGCGGGATGGGCGGCCAGGTAGGCTTGCACGGCGGAACCGAAACCGAACCAGCCCGGCAGCATCAAGCGGCATTGCGCCCAGCTCAAGACCCAGGGAATGGCGCGCAAGTCTTCGATGGACGTGGATTTCTTGCGCGAGGCGGGACGGCTGCCGATATTCAGCGCGGCAATCTCCGCGATCACCGTCGATTCCCAGAAATACTGCTCAAAGCCATCCGTGCCGTAGACGAGGTCGCGGTAGGCGTTCAGGGCCGTGCCGGACAGCTCTTCCATCGCGGCAAGGTGGCCCGCGCCGGCAGACGCCTTCGGTTGCAGCTGCGCTTGCGGCAATAAAGTCGACTGGATGGTGGCGGCCACCAGCACTTCCAGGTTGCGGCGCCCCACTTCCGGGTTCGCATACTTGGCCGTGATGACTTCACCCTGCTCCGTCAGCCGGATCTGTCCCTGCACGGCGCCTGCAGGCTGGGCCAGGATGGCTTCGTAGCTGGGTCCGCCGCCGCGTCCCACGGAACCGCCGCGGCCGTGGAACAAACGCAGCTTGATCTGATACTCCTTGAAGACCGTCACCAGCTCGATCTCGGCCTTGTAGAGTTCCCAGCCGGAGGTCAGGAAGCCGCCGTCCTTGTTGCTGTCCGAGTAGCCGAGCATGACTTCCTGCTGGTCCGCGCGCGACTTGAGCAAGCCACGGTAGAACGGCAAGCCGAACGCGCGCGCCATGATGGCGGGGCCGGCGCGCAAGTCGTCGATGGTTTCAAACAGGGGGATGATGTTCACGTCCACTTCGCGGCTGTCCTGGCGCAGCAAGCCCACTTCTTTCAGCAGCAAGGCCACTTCCAGCAAGTCCGACACGCTGGCTGCCTTCGAGATGATGCAGTTCGGTACCGATTCACGGCCGTATTTGACGTGGGCTTCGCGCACGGCGCGGAAGATGTCGAGTTCGGACGTGGTTTCTTCCGAATATTGCGCATACGGCGACGTCAGCAGGCGTGGCGACTCCAGCTCGGCCAGCAGCAAGCTGATGCGCTGCTCTTCATCGAGGTCCAGGTAGACGAGGCCCGGCTGGGCGCCCGCGAACAATTCGTCCACGACGCGCTCATGCACGTCGGAATTCTGGCGCAAGTCGAGCGGCGCCAGCGAAAAACCGAAGACCTTGACGGCGCGGCGCAGCTGGCGCAAGCGGCCACGGGCCAGCGCGCGCAAGCCATTGTTGACGAGCGAATGCTGGACCACGTCCAGGTCGGCCAGCAGTTCGGCTGCCGCAGCATAAGGCTGCACGCCGTCGGCTTGCTTGCCCTTGCCGGAAAGCACGACGCGCGTATTTTCCAGGCGCGCATGGATGCCATGCAGGGCGCGGCGGTATGGCTCATCGACGCGGTGCGGCGACGCATCGGCCGAGCGTTCGGCCAGCGCGCGCAGCGGCTCGCTGCAGGCATTGAGGATTTGCGCCAGCGACAGTTGCGAAGCGAGCTTGCGCAATTCACCCAGGTAAAAGTCGAGGACCTTGTCGGCCTGCGTTTGCAGGGTGCTGCGCAGGATGTCGGCCGTGACGAAGGGATTGCCGTCGCGGTCGCCGCCTATCCAGCTGCCGACTTTCATGAAATTCGGTAATTCCGCATCTTCCCAGCGGGCATCGCGCTGGGCCAGCATGGTTTCCAGCGAAGAATACAGTTTCGGCAATTCGCGCAAAATCGTGTGGTCGTAGAACGACAGGCCATTGGCCACTTCATCCATGACGGACAGCTTGCTCGTGCGCAGCAAACGCGTCTGCCACAGGGTAACGATGCCGCGGCCCAGCGCTTCTTCGTTTTGCTCGGCTTCTTCCGGCGTCATCTGCACGCGGTCGCGGTCGCTCAACAGGCGCGCGATGGCCATCTGGCAATTCTGGATACTCTTGCGCTGCACTTCCGTCGGGTGCGCCGTGAAGACGGGGCTGACGAACGCATCTTCAAAGAAAGTTTCCAGCGCATCGGCCTTGCCCGCGTCAAACACATTGCCGACGGCGTGGCTGAGGCTACCCTGGCGCGGCGGCGAGCCGGCGATCAGGTGGGCGCGCGTGCGGCGGATGTGATGCTGGTCTTCCGCAATATTGGCCAGCAGCGAGAAATAGCTGAAAGCGCGCGTCAACTGCGTGGTTTCTTCCTGCGACAGCGCTTGCAGCGCGTCCGACAGCTGCACGCGCGCCGCTTCATCATTGTCGCGGCGGAAACGGATGGCCAGCTGGCGCACGTGTTCGATGCGCTCGAAGGCGGGGTCGCCCAGGTGGTTGCGGATGGCGTCGCCCAGCAGACGGCCCAGCTGGCGGATATCGCTGCTCAGCAGCTCGTCTTTCACTTCATTCATTTGCATGGTATTCATTTCCTGGGGCGGCCACGGCGGCACCGCACAGATTGCGTAGTACGCGCTTCCCGGCCCGGGAAACGCCCATCGTCGAATTTGTAGTAAATTTACCTTATTGCTTCACCATCCTCTTGATTTCCATCAACAAAAATCCTACCCAAAGGGACGACAAGGGCTTGCGAGCTGTTTGCCAGGGCAACAATATGAAAATTTACTACGCATTTAAGCGAAAGGCAATCAACTTTTGTCTTTCGAGGCGGAAAAGTGACGGCGCGACACACATGGCCGGCTCTCTCCTGTATGCTGCGGCTGAAACAAGGATGTAATCCACATCTTTCACACACCTGACAAAAACGTAGCGAGCGGATGAGAGTTGTGGCCGAGAAGCGCAGCTGTGCGGATGCACAGTGAGCATCGCAGGCCGCAAATCGCGACGCGCAGTAGCTTTGTCGGGTGTTTACTCTCTATTCCCATGCGACTGACTGCCTACACCGACTACACCCTGCGCACCCTGATGTACCTGGGCGTGCACCGCGACCACCTCGTGACCATCCAGGACATCGCCGACCTGCATGCCATCTCGAAGAATCATTTGATGAAGGTGGTGCACCAGCTGGGCCTGTCCGGCATCGTGGAAACGGTGCGAGGACGCAATGGCGGCCTGCGCCTGGCGCGCGACCCGGCCGAGATCAATATCGGCACCGTTGTGCGCGAGACGGAAAACGATTTTTTCATGGCGGAATGTTTCAACAAGGAAAACAATACCTGCCCGCTGACACCCGATTGCCTGCTGAAGGCCAAGCTGGGCCAGGCCACGGCCGCCTTCCTTGCCGTGCTCGACACGGTGACCTTGGCGTCGATACTCGAAGCGACGCCAGGCGCGCCAGCGCTGGCGGCCGGCGTGATTCCCCTGCGCGTGGCAAAGTAAGCGTGCCAAAAACAACAATGCCCGGCGAACCGGGCATTGTTTCCTGCAGCGACCATCTAAAACATCAATGCGCGCTGGCGCCTGCCGCGCCGATGCCCGTCTCCGAACGCATTTGCTGCGCTTCGTAGCCGGCGCGGTCGATGCGCGCGCGGGGGCTCTTGTCGAGCACCGAGAACAGCCAGATGCCGACAAAGCCGGCCGTCATCGAGAACAGCGCCGGCGAGGCATACGGGAACAGCGCTTCGCCATGACCGAGCACGTCGACCCACACGGACTTCGACACCACCGTCAGCGCGACGGCCGTGATCAAACCGAGGAAGCCGCCGATGGTGGCGCCCCGCGTGGTGCAATCCTTCCACAGCACCGACATGAACAGCACGGGGAAGTTGGCCGAGGCGGCAATCGCGAACGCCAGCGACACCATGAAGGCGATGTTCTGCTTTTCAAAGGCGATACCGAGCACCACGGCGATAATGCCCAGCACGATCGTCGTCACGCGCGACACCTTCAATTCGTTGGCGCCCGTGGCCTTGCCCTTCTTGATGACGGTGGCGTACAGATCGTGCGATACGGCCGACGCGCCCGACAGGGTCAAGCCTGCCACGACGGCCAGGATGGTGGCGAACGCGACCGCCGACATGAAGCCGAGGAAGACGTTGCCGCCCACGGCCTTGGCCAGATGCACGGCCGCCATGTTGTTACCGCCCAACAGCTTGCCGGCCGCATCCTTGAACTCGGGATTGGTGCTCACCAGCACGATGGCGCCAAAGCCGATGATGAAGGTCAGAATGTAGAAATAGGCGATCCAGGTGGTGGCCCAAAACACGGATTTGCGCGCTTCCTTGGCGCTCGGCACCGTGAAGAAACGCATCAAAATGTGCGGCAGGCCGGCCGTGCCGAACATCAGCGCCATGCCGAACGAGATGGCCGAAATCGGGTCCTTGATGAAGGAACCCGGGCCCATGATGGCTTCCTTGGTGGCGTGCACGTCCACCGACTTGGCGAACAGCGCTTCCGGGCTGAAGTTGAATTGCGCCAACACGGCCACTGCCATGAAGGTGGCGCCGCCCAGCAGCATCACGGCCTTGATGATCTGCACCCAGGTGGTGGCCGTCATGCCGCCGAACAGCACGTAGATCATCATCAGGGTACCGACCAGGACAACAGCGATCCAGTATTCGAGGCCGAACAGCAGCTTGATCAGCTGGCCCGCGCCCACCATCTGCGCGATCAGGTAGAAGGCCACGACGACAAGGGTGCCGGAAGCCGAGAAAATGCGGATCGGCGCCTGCTTGAAACGGTAGGCGGCCACGTCGGCAAAGGTGAAGCGGCCCAGGTTGCGCAGGCGCTCGGCCATGAGGAAGGTGATGACGGGCCAGCCGACGAGAAAGCCGATGGCGTAGATCAGGCCATCGTAGCCGTTCAAAAAGACAGCGGCGGAAATGCCGAGAAACGATGCGGCCGACATATAGTCGCCCGCGATGGCCAGGCCGTTCTGGAAGCCAGTGATGCCGCCGCCGGCCGTGTAGAAATCGGAGGCCGACTTGGTCTTCTTGGCCGCCCACTTGGTGACGAACAGGGTGAAGATGACGAAGGCGGCGAACATGATGATCGCCGTCCAGTTGGTCGGTTGCTTGACTGCCTGGCCCAGGTCGGCGCCGGCCGCGAATGCGGCATTGCTGGCACCCAGCAATGCCAGGACACTCAGGCAAGACATGCCGCGCAGCGCCTGCTTGGCGGCGCTCATGCCTGCACCCGTGCCTGGATGGCGCTGGTCAGGTCGTCGAATTGCTTGTTGGCGCGGCGCACATAGATGCCGGTGACGAGCACGGTAAATACGATGACGAACAGGCCGATCGGCATGCCCCAGGTCATCACGCCGGCGCCCGTTTTCGTGGCCAGGAATTCCTTGTTGAAGGCGATGAGCAGGATGTAGCCGTAGTACACGAGCATCATCAGGCCCGTCAGCGCCCAGCCGAAGCGGGAACGCACCTTGACCAGCTGATGGTAACTGGGGTCGCTCTTGATTTTTTGAACCAGATCGTCATGCATTGTGTTGCCTCCTGTTATGTAAAAGCGTGCTCTTTTGTGTGAGCTTGGATTCACAGTACAGCGCGAGGCTTACCCGCCCCTTAC
This sequence comes from Janthinobacterium sp. Ant5-2-1, assembly GCF_001445815.1. Classification (NCBI taxonomy): domain Bacteria; kingdom Pseudomonadati; phylum Pseudomonadota; class Betaproteobacteria; order Burkholderiales; family Oxalobacteraceae; genus Janthinobacterium; species Janthinobacterium sp. Ant5-2-1. The sequence goes on from NZ_LNCE01000029.1 coordinate 29,067, forward strand.
GGCAGCGTTTTTTCTCGCGGCGGCAACACAAGGCAGACAGAAAAATCAGTTCAATGCGGCAGCCGGTCCGAAGAATTCATGGTGCGTCTGCTGCTCCGGCACGCCCAGTTCGCGCAGGTATTGCTTGACGGCCCGCATGAATGGCTGCGGTCCCAAGAAATAGGCGTCGACATCGCGCGAGGCCGGCAGCCAGTTTTTCAGCTGCTCTTTATTCAGCAAGCCGACGGCGTCCGGCGCGTGTTGTTCACCGCCATGCTCCGCATAGCAGTAATAGCGCTGCAGCTGCGGATGTTGCGCGGCCAGTTCGTCGATCTGCGCGCGGAACGCATGCACGCCGTGGTTGCGCGCCGCATGGATGAAATGCACGGGACGCTTGCCGCGCAGGGCCGCCGTCAGCATGGCCAGGGTCGGCGTGATGCCCACGCCGCCGCTGATCAGCACGAGCGGCTTGTCGCCATCGGTCAGCACGAAGTCGCCCGATGGCGGCGTCAGCTGCACGGTGTCGCCCGCCTGCACGTGGTCGTGGAAGAAATTCGACACCTTGCCGCCCGCTTCGCGCTTGACGCTGATGCGGTAGGTCTGGCCATTGCTGGCGGCCGACAAGGAGTACTGGCGACGCATGGGCACGCCATCGACGTTGGCCAGCACGCCGATATACTGGCCGGGCGCGAAGTCGAGCACGGGCTGGCCATCGGCGGGCGCCAGCAGGAAGGACGTGATCTCGCCGCTTTCCACCGTCTTGCTTTGCACCAGAAAATCGCGCGCGCCGCTCCAGCCGCCCGGTGCTGCCGCCTGCGCCTTGTAGATGCGTCCTTCCTCGCCGGCCAGGATGTCGGCCAGCTGGCCGTAGGCGGCGCCCCAGGCGTCGATGACGGCGTCGCTGGCGACCTCTTCGCCCAGCACTTCGCGGATCGCCTGCAGCAGGCTGGCGCCCACCAGCGGATAGTGCTCGGCGCGGATCTGCAAGGCCACGTGCTTGTTGACGATGGTGGCCACCAGGTCGCCCAGCGCATCCAGTTGATCGATATGTTTGGCATACATCAGCACGCCATTGGCCAGCGCGCGCTGCTGGTCGCCGCTGTGCTGGTGCGCCTGGTTAAAGTACGGCAGCACTTCGGGATGGTCGCGGAACAGATTCTTGTAGAAGTGGCGCGTCAGGGCTTCGCCGCCCTGCTCGAGGATGGGGACGGTGGCCGTGATGATGGCGCCTTGTTCTTGGGTCAGCATGTAAAACTCCTGTGGGGATATGGGTAAGCGGTCTCAGGCCAGAGATTCGATGGCCGGGTACAAATCATGGTCTTCGCGGCGCATGCGCTGGAACAGCGCGTGCAGGACGGTATTGGCTTCGCTGCGGAAGGCATCCGGTTCCGCTTCCAGGCGCACGGGCGTATTCCAGCGGCCGGCGAAATCCAGGTAGGCGCCGGCGATGCCGTGCATTTCGTTTTCGTACCGGCGCCCCAGCCGGGCCACCTTGGCCACGCCGGACGCTTGCGCGGCCGGATACAGGTAGCGCTGCTCGACGGCCAGGTGCAGCTTGATCAAGCCGCTCATGGCGACGATCTGTTCCGCGATGGCCTGCGCCTGCGCGGCCACACCGCCGCGCGCCAGCTGGCGCAAGTCGTCGATGGCGGCCAGGATGGCCAGGTGCTGCTGTTTAAATTTGTCGATATTCATGGCGTTTTTCTCTTGTTGAGTGTTCCCAGTGTAGCGGGATTTGCATAAACATGCAAATCATATACATCTTTAATTCGCAAATGTTGTCACCAGGAATGTACGTCGACATGCGCCACTATGTGCGGCACAGAACACAAGCTTCCACGATGCCTGCCTATAATTTATTCATCACAGCGCGGGCCCGATTGCGGCCGTGCCGCACCCTCCACTCCATCCAAGGATGAGCATGAAAAACAAGACGGGCACGGGCCATTCGCAGCAACTGGCCAGCATCATCAACGAGCACCACACGGAACTGCTGGACGGCTGGATGGCCGGTCTGATCGCCCGCCTCGTGCGGCGCGACAAGATCGCTGAAAACGAGCTGCGCCAGCAGGCATCGCAATTCCTGCCCCTGCTGGCGGGCGCGCTGGAAAGCGGCGACTCGTTCGACATCGAAGGCGGCGCCTGGGACGATACGCGCCAGCTGATCGCGGAAATATCGCAGTCGCGCGTGCGCCAGGGCTATTCGCCGATCGACACGGCCAGCTTCATGTTCGCCTTGAAAGAGCCGCTGTTCGGCTACCTGCGCAAGGCAATCACGGCGCAGCCGGAGCTGCTGGGCGACGCCATCGTCAGCACCAGCAAATTGTTCGATGAACTGGGCCTGCTGACCATCGCCATCTACCAGAAGGCGCGCGAACAGGTGATCCTGCGCCAGCAGCAGGAGTTGCTGGAACTGTCCACGCCCGTGGTGCAGCTGTGGCAAAACGTGCTGGCCCTGCCCCTGATCGGCACGCTCGACAGCGCCCGCACGCAGGTGGTGATGGAAAGCCTGCTGCAAAAGATCGTCGACACGGGCGCCCTGATCGCCATCATCGACATCACGGGCGTGCCGACCGTCGACACCCTGGTGGCGCAGCACCTGCTGAAAACCATCGCCGCCGCGCGCCTGATGGGCGCCGACTGCATCATCAGCGGCATCCGCCCGCAGATCGCGCAAACCATCGTGCACCTGGGCGTCAACCTGGAAGACGTGATGACCAAGGCCACCTTGGCCGACGCCTTCGTCGTGGCCCTGAAACGCACGGGCTCCAGCATCACCTACCAGCAGCAAGCACACTGAGGCGCCTATGGAAAGAATCCCCATTTTACGCATGGGCCGGCTGCTGCTGGTGACGATCCAGGTGGACATGCATGACCGCCTGGCGATGACTTTGCAGGACGACCTGACCAACCGCATCGTGACTGACCGCGCCACGGGCGTGCTGATCGACATTTCAGCGCTCGACATCGTCGACTCCTTCATCGGCCGCATGATCAGCAACACGGCGGCGATGGCGAAAATCCTCGACGCGCGCACCGTCGTCGTTGGCATGCAGCCAGCCGTCGCCATCACCCTGGTGGAACTGGGGCTGACCCTGGAAGGCGTGAGCACGGCGCTCAACGTGGAGCTGGGCATCAAGATGCTGGAACGGGGCGGCGCATGCGCATGACGGGGGCGCCATGCTAGGCGCGCAGGCTCAGGAACGGGCGCAGGCGGGGGGACAGCAGATGCAGCAGATCCTGCCCCTGCACAGCGATGAAGACGTCGTGCGCTTGCGCAAGCAGGTGCGCGACAGCATGGTCGCCATGGGGTTTAGCCTGATCGAACAGACCAAGATCATCACGGCAGCCAGCGAGCTGGCGCGCAATACCTTGCGCTACGGCGGCGGCGGCGAAGCGCGCATCGCGCGCGTCTGCGATGGCGCGCGGCAGGGACTGGAGCTGCGCTTTGTCGATGCGGGACCGGGCATCGACGATATCCCCCTGGCGCTGACCGATGGCTATACCAGCGGCGGCGGGCTGGGACTGGGGCTGGGCGGCGCCAAGCGCCTGGCCGACGCATTTCACATCGACACGGCACCCGGCGCGGGCACCACCGTCACCATCGCGAAATGGAAGCTGTTTTGAACCACCAGGAACCACAGCCTGACATTCTCAGGCAAAGAAGTTTTCCCATCGGCGAACCGAGCGAGATCGCCGCGGCCCGCCGCGCCGGCAACGAACTGGCGCGCCGCATCGGTTTCGACGACGTGCGCACGGGCCAGCTGGCCATCATCATCAGCGAAGCGGCAACCAACATCGTCAAGCACGCGCAGCGCGGCGAAATCCTGCTGCGCAAGGTGCTGCGCGGCGGCACCAGCGGCATCGAAGTACTGGCCATCGACAACGGCCCCGGCATGGCCAATGTGCGCCAGCACATGCAGGATGGCCATTCCACCACGGGCACCTACGGCGTGGGGCTGGGCGCGATACGCCGCCTGGGCCAGGAATTCGACCTGTACACGGCGCCCGGCAAGGGCACGGTGCTGATGGTGGTGGTCTGGGGCCAGCACGCCAGCAGCGCCATTCCCGCCCATCCGAACTGGCGCATCGGCGCCGTGTGCCTGCCGCTGGCCTCGGAACAAGTGTGCGGCGACGCCTGGAACGTGGTCTGCGAAGGCCATGAACTGAGCCTGATGGTGGCCGATGGCCTGGGCCACGGCCCGCTGGCGGCGCGCGCCTCGGAACGAGCCAGCGCCCTGCTGGAAACCGACACGCCCGGCCTGCCGCCCCTGCCCGCCCCCTTCATCGAACTGGCCCACGGCGCTCTGCGCACGACGCGCGGCGCGGCCATGGCCGTGGCGCATATCGACAGCGCACGCCGCGAATTGCGCTATGCGGGCGTGGGCAATATCGCCGCCTGCGCCTTCGATGCGCAGCAGCGCCGGCACCTGCTGTCGCATAACGGCATCGTCGGCAGCAACCTGCGCAAGGTGCAGGAATTCTGCTATCCGTGGCAGCTGGGCGCGACCTTGATCATGCACTCGGACGGCTTGCACACGCGCTGGGACCTGGAACAGTATCCGGGCCTGGCGCAATGCCATCCCAGCCTCGCCGCCGCCGTGCTGTACCGCGATTTTGCGCGCGGACGCGACGACGTCACGGTGGTGGTGCTGCGCGAACATGAGGAATGCCAGGCCGTCGCCGAGGAAAGGAGCGAAACAACATGACGCAACGCATATTGACGGCCCATATCGGCAGCGAACTCGATGTGGTGGGCGCACGCCAGCGCGCGCGGCAGATCGCCGCCCTGTGCGGCTTCGGCGTGCAGGACCAGGTGCGCATCGCCACGGCCGTGTCGGAACTGGCGCGCAACGTCTACAACTACGCCGGCAGCGGCAAGGTGCACTTCGCCATCGACGGCCAGACGGCGCCGCAGGTACTCAGCATCCGCATCGAAGACCAGGGCCCCGGCATCGCGCAGCTCGACAAGATACTGGCCGGCACCTACCGCTCGCCGACGGGCATGGGCCTGGGCATCCTGGGCGCGCAGCGCCTGATGGACCGCTGCCATATCCACAGCACGCCGGGCGAAGGCACGCACATCACGCTGCACAAGCTGTTCCCGCGCGACGCGCCCCTGCTCGACGGCAGCATGATCGGCACGCTGTCCGGCAGCCTGCAGGCGCTGCCCTCGGATATCACGCTGTCCGAAGTGCAGCAGCAGAACCGCGAACTATTGACCACCCTGGCCGAACTGAAGACGCGCCAGGACGACCTGCTGCAGCTGACGCGCGAACTGGAAGACACCAACCGCGGCGTGGTGGCGCTGTTCGCGGAACTCGACGAAAAAGCCGACCACCTGCGCCGCGCCGACCAGATGAAATCGCGCTTCCTGTCGAACATGAGCCATGAATTCCGCACCCCGCTCAGCTCCATCCGCGCCCTGTCCAAGCTGCTGCTCGACCGCATCGACGGCGAGCTGTCCGAGGAACAGGAAAAGCAGGTGATGTTCATTCTGCAAAGCGCCGTCAGCCTGAGCGACCTTGTGAACGACTTGCTGGACCTGGCCAAGATCGAGGCGGGCAAGGTCGACGTGCACGCCAACAGCTTCCAGGTGGCCGACCTGTTCAGCGCCCTGCGCGGCATGCTGCGCCCGCTGCTGGTGTCCGATACGCTCATCCTGACCTTCATCGACCCCGACCCGGCGCTGCATATCCACACGGATGAAGGCAAGCTGTCGCAAATCCTGCGCAACTTCATTTCCAACGCCCTCAAGTTCACGGAAGCCGGAGCCATCGTCGTCAGCGCCACGCCCTTGCCGGAGCAGGACGCCATCCGCTTTTCCGTCTCCGATACGGGCCTGGGCATCGATGCCGAAGACGTGCAGCTGATCTTCGAGGAATTCAGCCAGGTGGAAAACCACATGCAGCGCAAGGTCAAGGGCACGGGCCTGGGCCTGCCCCTGTGCCGCAACCTGGCCACCTTGCTCAATGGCACGGTGAACGTGGAAAGCACGCCGGGCCACGGTTCGCTGTTTTCCGTCGTCCTGCCCACCAGCTACCATGCGCCCGAAGGCAGCCTGCCGCCCAGCGCGCCGGCCAACGACAATGGCAACGACCAGCGCATCGGCGTGCTGGTGGTGGAAGACAATCCTCCCGTGCGCCTGCTGTATGAAAAATTTTTGGCCGGCAGCGAATTTCGCGTGGTCCCCGCGCGCAGCGTGCGCGAAGCGCAGGAGCGCTGGGAACAGCAGCGCCCCGCCGCCGTCATCCTCGACATCCTGCTGCACGGCGAAACGGCGTGGCACTGGCTGGCCGAGCTGAAAAACGACCCGCTGCGGCGCCAGGTACCCGTCATCGTCGCCACCGAGATCGACGACGTGCGCAAGGGCCTGGCCCTGGGCGCCGACGCCTACTACGTCAAGCCGCTGTCGCGTCAGCAATTGCTGGCGACCCTGCGCGCGCTGATCGGCAATACACACCACCGGCAAGAGCCGGTTCCGCCGCAAGGCACAACCACCTGGGACAATGCGCATGCTACCGGATAACAACAGCGATGCTCTGATCCTGAACGTCGATGACAGCGACGGCGCACGCTACGCCAAATCGCGCATCCTCAAACGCGCCGGTTTCAAGGTCATCGAAGCCTCGAATGGGGGCGACGCGCTGCTGCGCGCCCGCCAGGACCGCCCCAACCTGATCCTCCTCGACGTCAAGCTGCCCGACATCAACGGCCTGGAAGTGTGCCGCCAACTGAAGGGCGGCGACGAGACGAACACCATCCTCGTGCTGCAAACGTCCGCTTCCTGCATCGGCTCGGCCGACAAGATCCGCGCCCTCGACGGCGGCGCCGACAATTACCTGGTCGAGCCGATCGAGGCCGATGAACTGATCGCCAACGTCAGGGCGCTGCTGCGACTGGGGCGGGTCGAGCGCGCACTGCGCGACGTGGACCGCCGCAAGGACGAGTTCCTGGCCACCCTGGCGCACGAATTGCGCAACCCGCTGGGCCCCATCCGCACGGCGCTGGCCCTGCTGTGCAAGCTCGACCCCGTCGTGCCGGCCGTGCAGGACAACGCGCGCCGCACCATCGGCCGCCACACGGACCACCTGGTGCGCCTGGTGGACGACCTGCTCGACGTGTCGCGCATCTCGCAGGGTAAAATCTCGCTGCAATGGGAAAGCGTGAGCCTGGCCAGCGTCATCCGCAGCGCGCTGGAGACGAGCTCGCACAGCGTCGAGGCGCGCGGCCATGCGCTGGACGTGAACCTGCCCAAGGAAGAACTGTGGGTCTGCGGCGACGCCGTGCGCCTGTCGCAGATCGTCGCCAACCTGCTGCTCAACGCGGCCAAGTTCACGGCGCCGGGCGGGCGCATCGCCATTACCGCCGCGCGCGACGGCGACAACGTGCGCATCCGCCTGAGCGACAACGGCATCGGCATCGCCGCCGCCAGCATCGACAGCATCTTCGGCCTGTTCGAGCAAAGCGGCCACTCGCCCGACCGGGTGCAGGACGGCCTGGGCATCGGCCTGTCGCTGGTGCGCAACCTGGTGACCTTGCATGGCGGCCAGGTCAGCGTGCACAGCCCGGGCGTGGGGCTGGGCAGCACCTTCGAAGTCATCCTCCCGCTCGACGCCAACGTGCCGCAACCGGCCGCGCCAGTACCGGAAGCGGCCACCGGCGGCAGCCAGCGCATCCTCGTCGTCGACGACAACTGCGATGCGGCCGATACCCTGGCCGAATTGCTGGAAATGTACGGCCACACGGTGCGCACGGCCTACACGGGCACGCAAGCGACCGAGCGCACCTTGGAATTCAAGCCCGACATCGTCTTTCTCGACATCGGCCTGCCCGACATGAGCGGCTACGACGTGGCAATCAAAATGCGCCAGCTGCCGATACCGCAGCAATTCCTGCTCGTCGCGCTGACCGGCTATGGCCAGGAACACGACCGCCAGGCGGCCCTGGCGTCGGGTTTCAATGAGCACTTCGCCAAGCCCGTCGATTTCGGCAAGCTGGCCATGCTGGGATTGCATATCGCGCCATGAGCGGGGGTGGCGGCTGCGTGTTGCCGGGGCGTCCGCTATAATCGGCGGCCGCCTCACCTCTGGAACCATGACATGAAAACCCGCACGCCGCTGCTGCGCATCACCATGATACTGGGCGCCCTGCACGCCCTGCTGGGCTGGCTGCTGCTGCCTGCCCTGCCCGTCGGCCTGGCAGGCTGGCTGCTGGGCGGCGCCGTCTTGCTCGCCTCGACCATGCTCATGCCGATGACCATCTTCGCCCGCGCCGTCACCAACGATGGGCGCCTGGCCGACCGCTTGAGCTGGGCCGGCTCGCTGTGCATGGGCTTTTTTTCCTCGCTGTTCGTGCTCACCGTGCTGCGCGAGTTGCTGATGCTGATTCCCGCCACCCGCCCGCACGCGCAGGCGTCCGCCGTGGCCGTCCTCGTTCTGGCACTGCTGGCCACCGCCGTCGGCTACCTCAACGCCCGCAGGGTGGCGCGCGTGCGCGAGGTCGACGTGCCCATCGCCGGCCTGCCGGCCGCCTTGCAGGGCTTGACCATCGTGCAACTGAGCGACATCCACGTGGGCGCCACCATCAAGCGCACCTATGTGGAAGCCATCGTCGCGCGCGCCAACGGCCTGCGGGCCGACATCGTCGCCATCACGGGCGACGTGGTCGACGGCACGGTGGCGCAACTGGCCAGCCATACGGCGCCGCTGGGCGAGCTGCGCGCGCGCCATGGCGTCTTCCTCGTGACGGGCAACCACGAATACTATTCGGGCGCCGCGCCGTGGGTGGCGGAGTTCCGCCGCCTGGGCCTGCGTGTGCTGATGAACGAACACACACTCCTTGAACACGACGGCGCGCGCCTGGCGCTGGCCGGCGTCACCGATTTCAATGCGGCCAGTTTCGACCCTGCCCAGAAAAGCAACCCGCAAGCGGCCATCGCCGGCGCGCCCGCCGATATCCCCCGCATCCTGCTGGCGCACCAGCCGCGCAGCGCGCCCGAGGCCGAAGCGGCAGGTTACGACCTGCAACTGTCGGGCCACACGCACGGCGGACAATTCTGGCCCTGGAATCTGTTCGTGCCGCTGCAACAGCCGTACGTGGCCGGCCTGCACCGGCAAGGCCGCTTGTGGATTTATGTCAGCCGCGGCACCGGTTACTGGGGCCCGCCGAAACGCATCGGCGCGCCGGCGGAGATTACGAGACTGAGGCTGGTGGCGGCGTAAGCGTTACTCCGCGCAGCTGGCCATCCACGCCGCGAAACGCGCCGCCACGGCCGGCGGATTCAATCGTTCCATCGCGCCTTCCACCGCTTCGCTGTCGCTGACCTCGAACAGCAGCACGAAATCGTCGCGCTGCGTGCTCCCACCAAAACAGCCTTCGGCGTCAAGCTGCGCCAGCGCGGCAATGCAGGCGTCGAACACGCCAGTGCGGAAGGTATCGAAATCGACGTCGAACGGCAAGCCGCGGTGCGCCTGCAGCAGTAATCGGTAGGCGCTGTCGAAATAGGCGACCCCGTCCTCAAACGCCCATTCGGCCGGATTCCACAACATCTCTTCGCCGTATTCCGACGCGGCCAGCGCTTCGTGGCTGTTGGCCGCCGGGCCGATGGTCATGGCGCTGTCGTCGCTGACCAGCGCGAAAGCGTTGATGTGTTGATCGGAATGGGCACGGCGCACGGCAGCGAAAGCACTGCGCGCGGCGTCCGCCACCAGGGTGTGCAGCAGCACGAAATCAAAGACGGCCGGGTCGATGAGCATGGCGCGCGCCAGGGTATAGCCATCGGCAACAGCCGCATCGCAGTGGGCCAGATAGGCGGCCTGCGCTTCGGCTACGCTGGCGTACTGCGTGCGCGTCTCCTCGCCCCAGGTCATGGCCGCGCCGCTGGCCGTCCACACGGTGGTGCCGAACACGCGCGCTTCCTGGAAGCGGGCCGGCTGGTCATGGTCAAAGGTGTAAAACAGGCTGTAGTTGTCAGGCATAAGATTTTTCATTGATTAATCGGGCCGTATCTGCGCGGCGAAATCGCGCTGGCGGAACTGTTCCAGCAAAAAATCGACGAACACGCGCGTCTTCGCGGGCAGCAGCTTCTTGCTGGGATAGTACACGGACAGGGGGCCGGAATCGGCATGCCAGCCGGGCAGCAAGCGGACCAGGGCGCCGCTGCGCAAGTGGGCCAGCGCGTGCGGCATGGGCAGCAGCGCCACGCCGACACCGAGGATGGCCGCCTGCGCCATCGCTTCCGGATCGTCGAAGATGGCGCGCGGACGGCATTCGGCCACGCCTTCGCCGCCCGCGCCATCGCGCAGTATCCAGCTGCGCAATCTGCCGCTGCCGGCCGAGCGGCGCGTTACGCCGTCGAATTGGGCCAGGTCCGAAGGGTGCGTGGGCATGGTTTTCCCCTGCATGAAGGCGGGCGACGCCGTGGCGACGATGTGGGCGTGGCCCAGCTCGCGCGCCACCACGCCCGGCGTCAGTTCGATGCCGCCGCCGATGGCGACATCGAACCCTTCGCCGACCAGGTCCACTTGCCGGTTGTCGAAATGGCAGTCGGGGATGACGCCAGGGTAGCGGGCGATGAAGTCGCCCAGCAGGGGCACCACGTAGCTGCGCCCGAACGACGGCGCCATGCTGATTTTCAGTATGCCGGCCGGCTGGCCGCCCTCCTCGGCCACGCCGGCGATCGCCTCACGCAAGGTGGACAGGGCGCCGCCGATCTGCTGCAGGAAACGCTCTCCCCCTTCCGTCAGGGTCAGGCGGCGCGTGCTGCGCTGAAACAGCCGCAACCCCAGGCTCGCTTCCAGCCGCGCCACGTTCTTGCTGACGGCCGCCGGCGTCAGCCCCAGGCGGCGCGCGGCGGCCGAAAAGCTGCCCAGCTCGGCAGACAACACGAACGATTGCAAGTGATTGAGGGCTTCCATGCCCCTATTCTACCCGCTCATTTGATACTCAAGGTTGAAAGTGATTGTAGCGATTCATGGCTAGCGCGGCAGGAATGAAAGGCAGATACTGAATTCCTCGACTCCCCACTTTGAAAGCTCATCATGCAAACCCAAGCCACCATCTCCCTGCCACTGCTGAACAAAATCGCCTTCGTCACCGGCGGCTCGCGCGGCATCGGCGCCGCCATCGTGCGCCGCCTTGCCAGCCAGGGCGCCAACGTCGTCTTCACCTATCAAAGTTCCGCCGCCGAAGCGCAGGCGCTGGCCGCCAAAGTGGAGGCGGCCGGCGGCAAGGCCCTGGGCGTGCAGGCCGATGCGGCCGACGCCACCGCCCTGACGGCAGCCATCGCCAAGGTGGCGGCGCAGTTTGGTCGTGTCGACATCCTCGTCAACAATGCGGGCGTCTTCCTGCCCGGCGCCATTGACGACTTTTCGCTGGAAGACTTCGACAAGACCTTGAACGTCAACGTGCGCGCCGTCTTCGTCGCCATCAAGGCGGCCGTGGCGCACATGCCGACGGGCGGGCGCATCATCAACATCGGCAGCACGAATGCACACCGCATGCCGTTCGGCGGCGCGGCCGCCTACGCCATGAGCAAATCGGCGCTGAGCGGCCTGACGCAAGGCCTGTCGCGCGACCTGGGCCCGCGCGGCATCACCATCAACAACGTGGAACCGGGCCCTGTCGCCACGGACATGAACCCGCCGACGGGCGACTTCGCCGACCTGATGCACGGTCTGATGGCCCTGCCCCGCCACGGCACGGCCGATGAAATCGCCGGTATGGTCGCTTACCTGGCCAGCGCCGAGGCGGCGTTCGTCACGGGCGCCGGACTGAAGATCGATGGCGGTTTTGCCGCCTGATCGAGTCCGAACATCAGCGAGCGGTGCGCCGCCACGCCCGCCATGGCGCCATCGGCCACCGCGAACGCCACGCTGCCAGCCATGCGGCCCGCGTCACCGCAGCAAAAGATGCCAGGCACGCTGCTGGCCTTTTGCTCGTCGGTGCGCACGAACGGGCCCATGGGTCCCTCTTCCAGCGCGCAGCCCAATTCACCGGCCAGGGAACTGGCCAGGCGGGTGCGGGTCGCCACGAACAGGCCGGCCATCGCGTGGCGGCTGCCGTCCGCCGTGACCACGTCGGCCACGCCGTCGATCCGCGCCACTGGCGTACGCACCAGCTTGACGCCGCGCGCCTCCAGTTGCGCCAGCTGCGCCGCATCGGGCTCGAACGCGCCATTCAGGAAAAAAGTGACCGTGCCCCAGTCGGGCAGCATCAAGGCATGGTGCATGGACAGGGGGCCGGTGGCCAGGACGCCGATGGCGCCCTGCTCCAGTTCATAGCCGTGGCAATACGGGCAGTGAAAGACGCTGCCGCCCCAGCGCTCGGCCAGGCCATCGACGGGCGGCAGTTCATCGATCACGCCGGTGGCCAGCACGAGGCGGCGGCCGTGCACGACATGGCCGTCCGCCAGGCTCACGCCGAAGCCATCGCCATCGCCGCTGGCCGCCGCCTGCACGGCCATGCCGTCCAGCCAGGTGACGGTGGCATACGCCATCAGCTGCGCCTTGCCTTCGGCTGCGATGGCTGCCGTCCCGCTGCCGTCCCGGGTCAGGAAACCGTGGGAATGGCTGGCATAGCGGTTGCGGCGCTGGCCGCCGTCGATCACCAGCACACGGCGGCGGGCGCGCGCCAGTTGCGTGGCGGCGGACAGGCCCGCGTAGCTGCCGCCGACGATGATGGCGTCGAACGGGACGCCAGGCGATTCAGGAATGTGCATGCGGTGCTCCTTTGTGGGTGGCGTATTGTTGGCTGAAACGGTCGGCCAGGTCGGCCAGGGTGACGGCGCCAAAACGCTGGATCAGCAGCGCCTCGGCTTCGTCGAAGGCGCCGGCCAGCGACTGGTTGACCACCTGCTCGACCAGGCAGCCCGGCTGATCGACGCGGTTGCCCATGGCGAAGATGGTGGGCGATCCCACGGCCACGTAGATGTCTTGCAAGGTCACCCTGTGCAAGTCGCAGACGATACGCCAGCCGCCGCCGTGGCCCTTGTCCGACGCCACGTAGCCACGCTCGCGCAAGCCGGCCATCACGCGCCGCACCAGCACGGGGTTGGTGTCCAGGTAGCCGGAAAGTTCCTCGGACGTCATCGGGCGTCCCGCATGGGCCATGTGCAGCAGTACATGGAGGATCGATGATAGTTTGCTGTCGCGTCTCATGTAACTAATGATAGTACATAATTTTCACGAATGCAAACGAGTTGCAAAAACCTGTGTGAAAAAGGGGGCAGACCCTGTCGGATCTGACCCCAGCCCTTGCTTCACGGTGTATTTTTACGCTGCTGATGCTTCCTTTTGGCGCCGTCCGCGCCACCACAGCAGCAAGGCCAGCAGCACCAGAACGCCGACGACGATGCCCGCGCGGGCCAGGCCGATCAGGTTCGACGGTGCGCCGCCGTTGCGCAAAGTCGTCACCTGTTCCGCCGTTACCTTGATGGCGGGATTGCCGTACATCCGCTGCACGTAATTGCCGAGGGTGACGATCTGTTCGTCCGACAGGGTCTGGCGGAAGGCGGGCATCAGGTGGCCCGCAGTATGACTACCCTTGCCATCCCGCCGCTCCACCCCATCGAGTATCGCCATCACCAGGTTGTTGCTGTTGCTGCGGCCCGTCGCCGAGTTGTGGAACAGCGGCGGCAAGCTGCCGTCGAAACTGCCCTCGCCCCTGGCCTGGTGGCAGCTGGCGCACTGCGCATCGTACAGCTGCGCACCCGACATCCGGTTCAGGTTTTGCGGCAGCGGCACGCCGCGTACGCTGCTCAACTCGTCGCCCGCCTGGCCCCATTGCGTCACCGGTTTCACGTCCGCCTTGTCGCGGATGGCGGGCACGCTCTTGATGTAGTGGGCGATGGCGTTCAAGTCCGCGTCGCTCAGGTGCTTGAGGCTATGGTCGATGGCTTCGGCCATCGGGCCTGCCGCCTGCCCACGGTGCGCGGCGCGGCCCGTGCGCAGGTAGCCGGCCAGTTCCTGCTGGCTCCAGCCACCCACGCCGCTGTTGACGTCCGACGTGATGTTCGGCGCGTACCAGGTGCCCAGGTCGGCCCCTCCCAGCTCCTTCGACAGCTGCTCGGCCATCAGCGCATTGCGCGGCGTGTGGCAGGTGGTGCAGTGGGCCAGGCCTTGCGCCAGGTAGGCGCCGCGGTTCCACTCCATGCTTTTCGACGCATCGGCTACGAACGGTTTTTTATCGAGGAAGAGCAGATTCCAGCCCGCCATCGACAGGCGGATGTTGAACGGGAACGGCAAATCCGTCTTGTGCGCCGGCGCCGTGTCCACGGCCGCCACACCATGCATGAAGTAGGCGTACAGGGCGGCCGTGTCGTCATCCGTCACCTTGGCGTAGGCCGTGTAGGGCATGGCCGGGTACAGATTGGCGCCGTCGGCCCGCACTCCATGGCGCACGGCGGCGGAAAACTGCGCCAGCGTGTAGTTGCCGATGCCATGCGTTTTCGACGGCGTGATGTTGGTCGCGACGATGGCGCCCAATGGCGTGGCCAATGCCAGGCCGCCCGCCATCGGCTTGCCACCGGGTACACTGTGGCAGGCGATGCAGTCGCCGGCCGTGGCCAGGTAGCGGCCACGTTCGATTGCCCGCACGTCCGCGCCCGGCGCTGGCGCCGCCAGCACGGGCAAGGCCAGGGACAACAAGGCGGCGCCGGCCGCCAGTCTGAAGATCGCCATCATGCCGTTCCTCCCTGTTGTTCGTCGAGGATATGCTTGACGGTGCGCAGCGCCACGGCCAGGCCGTTTTCCGTCGAATTGCAGGTACCGGACGTGGGCAGCACACCCGTGCTGCACAGGAACAGGTTGGTGTGGTCAAAAGTGCGGCCCCACTGGTCGCACACGGCCTTGGCCGGGTCGGAACCCATCGACAGGGTGCCGCAGATGTGCTGGTTGTTGGCGAACACGCCTTCCTTGCTGTGGCGCAGATTGGTGCCGCCCATCAGCTTGGCGATGCGCTCGAAATCCTGCTTCGAGCGCTCGTGGCCCCGCTTCGTGTACTCGTCGATCGCATAATGCGCCTGCGGCTTGGGAATGCCCATGGCATCCTTTTCGCTGCTGAGGGTAATGCGGTTTTCCCGGTTCGGCAGCACTTCCAGCACGTTTTTCAGGCTCATTTCACGGGCCGAGCGGAAACGCAGCTGCTGTTCAAATGCTTCGCCGAAGACACCCTTGCCGATCAGTTCCTTCGATGCGCCGTCCACTCTCGAGATGTTCGTGAAATCCAGGCGGTACGGCGAATGCTGGCTGCGGAAATCGCCGTCGCGCATGGTGTTGATGGAATTGGGGCTTTGCGGGCCCCGGCCCAGCCACAGGTCTTCATCGGCGTCGAAGGTAATCGAGGTGCTCGGGTGGTCCATCAGGTTGCGGCCCACCATGTCGCTGCTGTTGGCCAGGCCGTTCGGGTATTTGTCCGAGGCGGAAACGAGCAGCAAACGGGGGCTTTCGATGCCGTTGGCCGCCAGAATAAACGTCTTGGCCGTGACCCGGTGGCTCTTCTTGTCCACGTCGTAGTACAGGGCAGCCGTGATGCGGCCCTGCGAGTCATGTTCCAGCTTGTAGACGTTGGCATTGCAGACGATCTTGACGCCAGCTTCTTCCGCCTGCACTGCGGCGATGCCGCCATGGTATTGCGCGTCGATGGGGCAGATCGGCTGGCAGCTGTTGTTGCCGCAGCAGGCCGGGCGGCCATCGTAGCTGACGCTGTTGCGCGCCACCGTGTTGCCGACGACCTTGAACGAGGGGTCGAGGCGCTCGCGGATACGGCGCATGGCGTACGGCTCCGTCACGGAGTCCATCGGGAATGCCTGCTTGCGCGGCGAACCCGTATTGTCGGCACCGGAGACGCCCATGATCTCTTCCGCTTCCTGGTAGAACGGCTCCAGGTCTGCATAGCTGATCGGCCAGTCGACGCCCACGCCATACAGGGTATGGATGCGGAAGTCGTTCGGCACGTTGCGCCACGCCTGGGCGGCCCAGTGCCACGAAGTGCCACCGAACTGGCGGATGTATTCGGCGGGGTACGGATACGGGCCGGCCTGCACCAGGTAGCCGTTATCCTTCGGCTGGTAGATCGGGTGCGGCGCCGTGGCCACCGATGGATACGGCGACATCCAGTCGCTGCGGCGCGTCGTGTTGCGGAAACGGGCAACGATTTCGCCGCGCGAGACGCGCGGGCCCGCTTCCAGGATCAGCACCGAGGCACCCGCCAGCGCCAGCTTGCGCGCGGCCAGGGAACCGATGATGCCGGAGCCGATCACCAGGTAATCGGCGGAGAGTTCTTCAGCCATGATGGCTCCTTAAATTGGTTTTCTGGCCCAGCTGCCGTACGCGCCGTAGGAATACGTGGGAGGCTTGAGCACATCGGCCACGACGGCCGCGTTCAGCGCCTGCTCGTAGGCGACGCAGACGGCCGCCTCGCCCGTGCCGACGATGCCCAGGTACCAGGCGCTGGCGATCTGGCGTGGCAAGGCCGCCAGCGGCGACTGCGCGGGATCGAGTCCGTCGAGCGCTTCCTGCAGGCCTGCCGCCTGCAAGCCCTGCGCATTGATCAGCGCCAGCAGCGCGCGCACCTTCGTCGGGAAGGCGGCGTCCTGCGCCACCAGCGCGTCATACAGGCGCTTGGCCAGCACGGGATCGAGCACCTGGCGCCCGACCAGCATGGCCGACACGCCCAGGAAAGCGCCCTGCTCCGCGCTGGCGACCGGTTCGGCCAGGGCCCAGGGAATCAGCGCCGCGGCCGAAGCCGACAGCAAGCCGGCCAGCACCATGCGGCGGCCGGGATTCAGGGGGCCGCGGCCCTCCTTATTGTGTGTAGCGTCCAATTGAAACTCCCGTGAGTTCAGCAACCGTTCAGAAAGAATGCTTGAGACCGACCATCACCACCGTCTGGCCGCCGTTCGACGACGGCGTGCCGTTTTGCGAATCGCCGACCGAGGCGACGGCGTTGACGATGCTGCCGTCCTGGCCCAGGGTCTGGCCGCGCGCCAGCTGGCGCGCTTCGATCAGGTAGATTGCCGTGCGCTTCGACAGCGCGTAAGTCTGTTCGAACGACAGCTGGCGGTAGCGCGCGCGGTCGGCAATGCCGTTGGCGTGGCTGGCGAAGGTGTCGCTGTAGCCGGCGGACAGGAACCACTGCGGCGTCAGCTGGTAGCTCGAGATCAGGCCGGCCGTGTTGAAGATGGCCGTGTCGCGGAAGGCCGAACGGCTGCCGGCCTGGTATTGCACGTTGCTGGCATTGGCGCCCACCATCCACTTGCCCATGGTGTAGCGCGCGCTGGCGGCGATGAATGCGATGCTTTCAGCCGAGGCGTAGCCCTGGTTGAGGGCCGAGATGCCGAAGCTGCCTGATGCGTTGTCGCTCCAGCCGGCGCCGCTCTGCCCATTTTTCAGTTTCAGATAGCCAAGCGCGAATTCGGCTGGCGACGTGCTGTACTTGACGGCGGCGCTGAAGCTGCTGCCCACGGCCTTGCCGTCGGCTGCCTCGCCAAAGCCGTATTGCGCGCTGGCCTGCAAGCCACGCCATGCCGGCATGCTGTAGGTGACGGAATTGCTGATGCGCACGGTCGTATCGAGGCCGTCGATGTCGCCAGGATGAGCGCCGGTGGCACCCGTCAAGACATTGCTCGACGCCAGGGAACCCACGAGCAGGTAGTACGGCGTGTACTGGCGCCCGGCCGTCACGCTGCCGTAGGCTGCCGATTGCAAGCCTACGTAGGCCTGGCGGTTGAACAGGGCGCTGGCCGAACTTTGCGCGCCTGTATCGCTTTCAAAACCGTTTTCCAGCAGGAACAGCGCCTTCAGGTCGCCGCCCAGGTCTTCCACGTCCTGGAAACCGATCTTGCTGGCGGACAAGCTGCCGCTGCGCATATAGGTAGTCGACTTGCCGCCCTGGTTGCTCGCGTACGCGGTGGCCGCGTCGACCACGCCGTAAATGGTGACATTGCTTTGGGCGCAAACGTTTGCGCCGATGAGCGTGGAGACGGCCAGCGCCGCAGCGCGCATGCATGGTGTGTTCATTTTTTTCCTGACTTTCCTGTTTTATCTGGCGAAATACGGGCGTGGCGCCACGTTGCCGCCCCATCCATCGATACGGGCGTCCGCTGCTCTTCTTGATTTGGATCAAGTGCGGCAAATTATACGCTTATTTACTCACATGTAAGTGATCGACTGTAGGGCTTAGTCTTATAGCAAATCCGGCAGGCGTGCGGGCGCACGCCCCGCAGCACGGGGAAATCACGGGGACAGGCATGGGGAAAGCAGCGGCGGCGCGTGTCGAAAAACACGCGCCCGATGAATAGTCAGGCAGGCAGAAAAACGGGAGAGGCTGGGAAAATCAGCGCAGAATGGCGGGCGCCACCGGCAGGGTTTCAAGAGCAATAAACGCTTCCAAGGCGCGGCGCATGTCCTCGAACACTTGCTTGCCGTAAGCCGCTTCCAGATGGGCATATTGCAGATCGATCAGCTTCCCCATCTGCATCAGCAAACTGGCGCCCGCTTCCGACAGATGCACCTTGCGGCGGCGCTGGTCGCCTTCGAACTTGCTGCGCCCGATCAAGCCGATTTCTTCCATGCGCGCGAGGATGCCGCTCATGCTGGGACTGGAAATCTGGCAGATCTCGCACAGCTCGCGCGGCTCCAGGGTCGGGCTTTCATTCAGCGCGCGCATGATGCGCCACTGCTGCTCCGTCACGCCGAAGTGATTGAGGATGGGACGAAAATGCTGGAGCAGGCTGTCGCGGGCCTTCAGCAGCAGTTGCGGCATGTTCGGATAACGGATCGGTAGCTGCAAGTGGAACTCCTGGGTGGGCCAGCACAATGAGCGTCATTATACGACTGGCCCGGGGACAATAGCGGCAAAATTCCCCATCCCTGCCGCTCCCGTGCCATGGCGTCAGCTTTTGGTTTTTCTCTGCTCCGGGATGAAGTGTTCACGCACGGCCTTGGCCAGCAAGTCCGGCGGCAGCAAGCCCTGCCCCAGCAGGAAGTTATTGAAGGCCAGGCGGTCAAATTTCTCGCCCAGCGCCAGCTCCGTTTCCGCGCGCAGCTGCAGGATGCGCGTATAGCCATAGAAATAACTGCCCGCCTGGCCCGGCATGTTGAAGGTGTAGCGGTCCAGTTCCTGGCGCGCCATCGGTTTCGACAGCATCACTTCATCCGTCAGGATGCGCCCCGCTTCCTCGCGCGTGACCTGCCCCAGGTTCAGCATCGGGTCGAGCATGGCGCGCGCCGCGCGCAGCATGCGGAACTGCAGCGCGATAAACTGGCCTTCGGCCGGCTCGTACGGGATCATCTCCGCTTCCGCGTACAGGGCCCAGCCTTCCACGTTGACGCTGTTGAACGCATACAGGCTGCGCGCCTGCGACACGCCCCGCTCCACCATGGCGCTGAACTGCAGCTCGTGGCCTGGACGGCCTTCATGCGCGCTCAGGGTCCAGGCGGCGCCCGCGAAATTGAAATCGTCATACGCCTCGCCCTTGCCGCTGGCGGCCGGATTGCTGACGGGCAGAACGAACTGGCCGTGTTCTCCCGTATTGCCGATCAGCGGAGGCGGACGCATGTGCGGCGCCGGCTGTGCCGCCGATTCCGCGGCGGACGCCAGGCGCATGGTCATGGCGCGCGCCGGAATATCGACCACGCGCCGCTGTGCGATGCGCTGTTCCAGTTGCGTATTGACGCCCTTGTAGTGCGCCTCAAGCTGTTCGTTGGGAATCGAATCGCTTTTCAGCGCGCGCAGCACCTGGCGGTAGTCCGTGCCGTCGACGCCCTTCAATGCCAGCTTGGCCGCCACCACGGGCGCCAGCGCCTGCATGGCCGCGCGCGTTTCCAGGTAAGCCACCTGCGCCCGTTCGACCAGGGCGCGCGGCTCGATGTCGATGCCCACCTGTTTCAGGCGAAACGCATACAGCTCGGGCGCCATGCGGAAATCCGTGCGCGCCAACGGCAGCACCACTTGCTTTTCCCACGTCGCGTATTCGTTCAGCTGCTGCTCCATGGCCGCCAGCGCGCTTTCCGCACCCTTGATCCTCATGTCGGCGAACAGCTTGCGGATGCCGGCGATATACGTCGGCACGTTTTCCAGCGACTGCTGCACCTGCAGGCGCACGGGTCCCGCCAGGCCAGGCTGGCCGATTTTTTCCGTGAAGCGCGCCTTGGCCTGCTGCGTGATCGGCGTGCTGCCCGGGAACTGGCCCACGTAACGTTGCAGGCGTTCGAGCGCCTTGGCGCGGCGCGCGGCCGGACGCTGCTCCTGCAGCAGGCTTTGCATGCTGCCAAAGACCATTTGCGGCACATCGACCCACGGCAGGGGGTATTTGGCTTCCAGCTGGGTGCCCATGATTTCCTGGTCGACGGCGCCGATCAGGATTTCCAGGTCCTGGCGTATGCGCTCGTCGCGTTCCAGTTCCAGCTTTTGCTGCAATTGCGCGCGCGCCTTCTGCATGGCCGCCACATGGCGCTCGGTGATGTTCGGCCCCAGGTCGGCGGCCAGGCCGTCGTACTGGGCCAGGCCCGTATCGGAGGCGTCTTCGGGCGAAAACTGCGCCTGCGCCGCCAGCACGATGGCCGCGTTGCGGTTGCTGGTCTCGACCCACGCCGATGAAGCGCCGACAGCTGCAGGGACGGCGGCCATGGCGGGCATGGTAAACGCGATGGAGAGTGCGGCTACCAGCACGGTCTTGCACAATTGCGGAGTGACGGACATCGGGGGATTCCTTCCTGAGGTGAGCGATGAGCGAAGCGGCGAGTATCGGCCAGCCTCGCATGCCTGTCAATTCAGCCCGTTCAGTGCGGGCAAATTCCACGGCGTGACGATCTGGATGGCGGACAATAGCGGCGCCTGCGCCAAGGCCGGCAGCGCGCCCTGCGCCCGCAGTATCTCTTGGCAGGCGCGGCGCATGTCCTGGCCCAGGTCATGGTGCAGCACGGCGTGGATGGCGCCCGACTTGAGCAGCGCCACGTTGTCCGCATCGAGGTCGTGGCCAATGAAGACCCGGCAAGGCCGGCCCGCCTGCGCGAATGCCTGCACGATGGCGGCATTGCCGCCGCCGATGGAATACACGGCGGCGATGCCTGGATGTCCGGCCAGGGCCTGGCGCACCAGCGCACCCGTGGCGCCGTCGATGCCGTGGCCCTCGCTCACTTCGACGATGGATAAATGGCGGTGCCGTTCGCGCAGCGCGCGGCGAAAACCGATCTCGCGCTCTTCCTCGCCATGAAAACGGTTGCTGCTCAAAGTCACCAGTACCTGCTGTTTTCTGGGCCGCCGGCCCGCGCCCAGCCACTGGCCGATCAGGCAGGCGGCCGTCTCGCCCGCCGCGCGGTTATCCATGCCGACATAGCTGCGGCGCGCGGAGGACGGTAAATCCGTCACCAGCGTCACCAAGGGAATGCCGGCCGCCGCCAGCCGGTTCACCGCCTCGGCCACCGGAGGCAAGTCCGGCGCTTTCAGCAGCACGCCGTGGCTGCCATTCTTGCGGATGCGCTCCAGCTGGTCGACGATGCCGTCCGCGTCCAGCGTTTCATGCAGGTGAAAGCGCGAGCGCAGCACGGCCGGATGCAGGGACGGCAGCTCCGATTCGAGTGCGGTGCACACGGCATCGGTAAAGCGGCGCGGCGCCACCATCAGCACGTCGAGCATGAATTTTCTGCCCGCCAGGCCCACCTGCGTGCTTTGCCGCGCCAGTTCATCGAGTGCCTGCATCACGCGGCGCACCGTATTGGCGTGCACGCCCCCGCGCTGCTTGATCACGCGGTCGACGGTCGCCACGCTGACGCCGGCCTGCAGCGCCACGACCTTGACGGGAAACGGATGCGTCATGCGATGTCCATTGTAATTGATGGTTTTTTGATGGATTTCCTGATGAAAAATGCGGATTTTCATCCCTATACTGATTCTACAACTTAAAACATCAGGAGACATCGCATGATCACCAAAGACGCCGCGCCGCCCGTCCCCTTCTGGCTGTCGCAGCAGGATTGCCGGCTCGATGATTTCATCCGCACCGTCAGCCAACGCACGGCGCTGGCCGACTATCCCCACGCCGTTGCGGTGGAAGACAATATCCTCGTCTACGATTGCGACAAGGTGCGTGCGCTGGCCGCCAGTACCGCGTCGCTACTCGCGCTGCAGGCAGAATGGGGCAAGGCGCTGATGGATGGCCCCGGCGTCGTCGTGCTCCAGCGCGCCGTCGACGACACGGGGACGCTGGAACAGGTGAGCAGCGTGTTTCGCGCGCTGATCGCCGAACAGCATGCGAGCGGCCAGGCGGGCGGCGACCATTTCGCCAAGCCAGGCGCGAACGACCGCATCTGGAACGCCCAGCAAAAACTGTGCATCCGCGCGCCCGAGGCGTTCGCGCGCTATTACGCCAATCCCGTGTTTGCGTGGATAGCCCAGGCGTGGCTGGGCCCCGCCTACCAGATGACGGCGCAAGTCAACGTCGTCAACCCGGGCGGTGCGGCCCAGGCGCCGCACCGCGACTATCACCTGGGCTTCCAGAGCGCCGCCGCCTGCACTTCCTACCCGGCGCCCGTGCACCAGATGTCGGCCCTTTTGACCTTGCAGGGCGCCGTCGCCCACTGCGACATGCCGGTCGAATCCGGTCCCACCCTGTACCTGCCGTATTCGCAGCGCTACCAGGCCGGTTTCCTCGCCTGGCAGCAACCGCCGTTCCGCGATTATTTCGCCCGGCATTGCGTGCAATTGCCGCTGTCACAAGGCGACGCCGTCTTCTTCAACCCCGCCCTGTTCCATGCGGCGGGCCATAACCGTTCATCCGACATCCGCCGCATGGCCAATCTGCTGCAAGTGTCGTCGCCGTTCGGGCGCGCGATGGAAGCGCTGGACCGCCGCGCCATGAGCGCCGCGCTGTATCCGGCGCTGCAGACCTTGCGCGCGCAGGGCGTCCTGTCCGCCGCCGGCATTGTTCACGTGATAGCCGCCTGCGCCGAGGGCTACGCCTTTCCCAGCAACCTGGACCGCGACCAGCCCATCTACGGCATGGCGCCGCCCACGCAGCAGCAGCTGATGCACGAGGCGCTGGCGCAGGACTGGCCCGCCGCCCGCTTCCTCGACGCACTAGGCAGCCATGCTTGGCGCCAGCAAGCTTGATCCCCTATCGCGACACCCTCGGAGACTCCCTATGCAAGACATCAACATCGGCCTGGTCGGCGCCGGCTACATGGGCAAGGCCCACACCATCGCCTACAAGGCCGTGCGCAGCATTTTTCACACAGCCTTGAACCCCGTGTGCGAATGCATCAGCACCAGCAGCGAAGCAGGCGCCGCCCGCAGCGCCCAGGAACTGGGCTGGAACCGCTCCACGGGCGACTGGCGCGCGCTGGTCAATGATCCCGCCATCGACGCCATCGTCGTCGCCACGCCGCCAGCAATGCACAAGGACATCGTGCTGGCGGCGTTGGCCCTGGGCAAACCCGTATTCTGCGAAAAGCCGCTGGGCATGACGGCCGCCGAATCCCTGCTGCTGGCGCAGGCGGCGGAAGCGGCGGGCGTGGCCAACATGGTGGGCTATAACTACATCCGCACGCCGGCCAGCCAGCTGGCGCGGCAGATCATCGAGTCGGGCGAAATCGGCGAGATCATCCACGTCGCCGCCGAACACGTGGAAGACTATCTGCACGACCCGGGCGCGCCTGCCTCGTGGCGCACGCGCGAAGCGACAGCGACGCGTGCCGGCGCGCTGGCCGACGTGGGATCGCACCTGCTCAACCTGGCCCTGCGCCTGGGCGGCCCCGTCGACTCGCTCGTGGCGGACATGAATACCGTGCACGCGCAGCGCCAAGGGCCGGCTGGCATGGAGGCGGTGGAGAATGACGACCAGGGGAATGTGATGCTGCGCTTTGCCAGCGGTGCGCTGGGCGCCCTGACCTTCAGCCGCGTGGCGGCCGGGCGCAAGATGGGGTACACCTACCGCATCACGGGGACGAAAGGCGCGATCGCCTTCGACCAGGAAAACCAGAATGAACTCTGGCTGTACGACGCCGGCCGCCCCGCGCAGCGCCAGGGTTTCCAGCGCCTGCTGATGGGACCCGCCCACCCCGACTACCTGGCGTTCAGCCAGGGCGCCGGGCACGGCACCGGCTACAACGAGCAGATCGTCATCGAAGCGCGCGATTTTCTGCAAGCGATCGCCGGCGGCCAGCCGGTCTGGCCCACCTTCCGCGACGGCTACGAAGTGGACCGGCTGATAGCCGCGGCGCTGCGCTCTGTGCAGGAGCGCAGCTGGATTACCGTACGTTGAACGGCTTTAGTAGGCCAGTCCGTAACCGAACTTGTACAGCGGATGGGCCGTGTCATACGGCACGTCCGATTTCTGCACCTGCACTTCGGCCATCGACGATGGCAATTCGAACGGCAGCTTGCCTTGCGGCTTGGCCTTGCCTGTCAGGACATCGAACAGCGCGCCGTCGCTCACGCCGAAGTTGGCGAGGATGGCGCTGGCCTTGTCCTGCACGTTGCCGAGGATGGCCGGGCGGTCCAGGTACACGGTGACCACCGTCTTCGGCGCGAATTTCGCCGCGTTCTTGATCGCCTCGTAGTCGGCGTCGCCATCGGCGTAGTTCAACCGTCCCTCATGCTGCATGCTGCCGAAGATGTAATTCGGGTGCAGGATTTCATACGGCGCGGCCACGCGCAGCAGGGCCACGTCCGCTTCCTGCGGCGTGGCGACCACCGTGTAGCCATACTGCTTCGCCACGGCCGCATCTATGCCGTACAGGTAGACCTTCTTGACGGTGGCCGCCAGCGGCAAGACCTTGTCCTTGTTTTCCAGCAGGACCAGCGAGCGGCGTTGCGCATCCAGGCCCGCCTCGATGAAGTCCGCCTTGCCCACGGTGGTGGCCGCCTTGGCCGCATCGACGAAAGGATGCTCGAACAGGCCCTGCTTGAATTTCTGGATCAGGATACGGCGCGCCGACGCGTTGATGCGCGCCTCCGTCAGCTGGCCGCGTTGCACGGCCTGCGTCAGGTACGGCGCTTCCGTCACGCCGCCAAACTGGTCCATCCCTGCCGTGACGGCTTTCACATAGCGCTCGGCCTTGGTGGCGTTTTCCATGCCCCACGGCGTGCCGAAGCCCATGAAGGAAGGCGCGACGCCTGGCGCCGTGCCGTTGCGGCAGTTGGCGTCGCAGTCGGACGTGATGCCCCAGTCGGACAGGATCACACCCTCGAAGCCGTATTTTCCGCGCAGCAGATCCGTCAGCATGGTCTTGCTGAAGCCGGCCGCCACCTGTTCCAGGGTGATGCCGTCGATGGTGATATTGCCGTCCGGCAGAGCGTAGGTCGGCATGACGGAAGCCGCCTTGGCCGTGAAGGCGCCTTCGAACGGTTTCACGTGGTAGGCGAAGTTATTGCCCGGGTAAGTCATGTAGCGGCCATAGTAATTGTGGCCGTCGTAGCCCTCTTTCGTGGCGCCGTAGCCGACCCAGTGCTTGACGACAGCCACCACGCTGCCGTCGTGCAGACCCGTGTTCCCGTCCTGGAAACCTTCGATATAGTGCTGCACCATGCGCTTGGCCAGGTCCGCGTCTTCGCCAAAGGTACCGTTGATGCGCGACCAGCGCGGCTCGGTGGCCAGGTCGGCCTGCGGCGACAGCGCTTGCGTGATGCCGACGGCAAGGTATTCCTGGCGCGCGATGTCGCCGAAGCGGCGCACCAGCGCATCGTCGCCGATGGCGGCCAGGCCCAGGGTTTCAGGCCACTGCGAAAAACCCTTGGTGCCGGCGCTGGCGCCCACCGTGTACTGGAAATGGTGGCGCGGATCCGTGCTGATGGAGACGGGGATGCCGTGGCGCGACGTTTCGCTCAGGGCTTGCACCTTGTTGTACTGGGTCGCCATGTTGGCCGTGTCGCCCGCCATGCGCGTGATGAAGGTGTTGACGTACTGCTTGACGATCAGGTCTTGCAGGGCCGTCAAGTCGTACGCGCCGCCCTGGCCGATGCCGGTGGGGTCGGCCACGGTGGGCGCCGTGCCGTGCATCATCAGGCCCGCTTTTTCATCGAGGCTCATGCGCGACAACAGGTCGTCCGCGCGCGCCTCGGCCGACAGGCGCCAATCCTCATACGGATCGATCTTGCCGTTGCGGTTCATGTCCTTGAAAGTATAGGCGTCGACCCTGAGCTGGGCATAGGTGGTGGCGCCGAACACGGGCTGCTTGTATTCCTCGCTGACGGTGTCGTTGCCGCAGGCGGCCAGGGCAAGCGTGGCGACGCAGCCGGCGACCAGGCGGGCCATCGGTTTCAAAGTGCAATTCATCATTATCTCCAAGACTGTTTTTGTAGGTATCAAGGCGCGGCAGCAAGGCTGGCCGAAAACAATATAGCGTGAGAATGCGTGAGTTTCTTGACCGCGCAGCACGCGTTTTATACCCGCGAGAACAATTTTTGGTTAGATGGCATAACAACCAACAATCTCCTACAAAGTGCTAATATTTGTGAAAAATTACTACAACAAGCAGAATAAGCAGAATAAGCAGGAGGCAGCCTTGCACAAACCCGACACGCGCACGGTTTCGAACCGGATCGCGCAGCAATGCGCGCGCGCCATGCAGGCCGATGGCCACGACCCCGCCGAGTTTTTTCAGCGCACGGGCATCACGCCGGCGCAGCTGGACGAACCGGGCGGCCGCATCAACGCCGAGCGGCACCGCCGCATGACGGCCTACGCCCAGCAGTTGCCGCAGCACCGCGGCTTGCTCGACCTCGACGTGACGCACTGGTTCGCGCATTACTCGGGCATCGCCCACGTCTGCTTCAACCGCCCCACCCTGCGCAGCGCGCTGCACGAACTGCTGCATTTGCGGGGCCTGATCGGCGAATTCGATTTCATGCTGATGAGTGAAAATGGCACGCGCATCGAGATCGAATACCTGTCCGAGTTCTGCCCATCGGGCGGCGCCATGCAGGCGCTGGCCAATTTCCGCATGCTGTCGCTGGTGGCGCGCGCCTACGACGATGGCGCGCCCACCGCCTTCCGTGCCGGCTTCCAGGGCAAGGCGCCATGGTTCGCGCCGGCCATTTCCGAGTGTTTCGGCGCAGCCGCCACATTCGGCCAGGCGCGCAATACATTGACCTTCGACGCGCCGGCGCTGGACCGGCCCTTCGCCCAGTTCAACGCCATGCTGGCGCCGCACGCGCTGCGGCACGCGCAGGGGCAATTGCAGCAGCTGCAGGGAGCGCAGCTGTTTTCGGCCCGCGTGGAGCAAGCCATCATCGATCTGCTGGGCCAGCAAGGCTCGGGCGACGCCGATAGCGCCTCGCTGCTGCCGGCCCTGTGCGACGGCCTGGCGATGAACCGCTGGACCCTGCAGCGCCAGCTGCAGCAGGAACAGACCTCGTTCCGCGCGCTGGAACTGCGCGCGAAAAGCCGCGAATCGCGCCGCCTGCTGCGCGAAACGAGCCTGAGCGTGGCGGAAATCGGCGACCGCCTGGGCTTTTCCTCGCAAAGCGCGTTCACCCGCTTCTTCAAGAACCAGTTCGAACTGCCGCCGGCGCGCTACCGGCAGGATGCCACAGGCGCCTAGACAAAGACACAAGCAAACCGGCAAACCAAGAAACGGCCCAAGTCAAGGAGACAGGCTCCCCGGGCCAAGCGAGCCTGAAAAATGTCGAGGGCAAGGCGCAGCGACGCAGACAGTACGCAAGTACGGCAAGGAAGCTGCAACGCCGCCCTCGGCATTTTCTCAGGCCCGCGTCTCCGGCCCGCCGTTTTCAATCTCCGCCACCGTTGCCTGCCCCCGTATCCGAAACCAGATCGCATACATGGCGGGCAGGAAGACCAAAGTCAGCACCGTGCCGGCAAACGTGCCGCCGATCAGGGTATAGGCCAAGGTCCCCCAAAAAACCGAATGGGTCAGCGGAATAAATGCCAGGATGGCCGCCAGCGCCGTGAGGATCACGGGTCGCGCGCGCTGCACGGTCGCTTCGACCACGGCGTCGAACGGCGCCAGGCCCGCCGCCTCGTTCTGGTGGATCTGGCCGATCAGGATCAGGGTATTGCGCATCAAAATGCCCGACAGCGCGATCAGGCCAACGAGCGCATTGATGCCGAACGGCTGCTGGAACAGCAGCAAGGTAGGCACCACGCCGATCAGGCCCAGGGGGCTGGTGAGGAACACCATCACCATCGCCGAAATCGAGCGCACCTGCAGAATGATCATCAACAGGGTCAGCGCCAGCATGATGGGGAACAGCGGCAGCATCGCTTGCGTGGCCTTGGCCGATTCCTCGATGGAGCCGGCCTGCTCGATGCGGTAGCCGGCCGGCAGCTTGTCGATGACCGTTTGCAGCTGCGCCGTGATGGCGCCCGAGACGTCGGGCGGCTGCATACCGTCGGCGATGTCACCGCGCACGGTAATCGTCGGCTGGCGGTCGCGCCGGCGCATCACGGGTTCTTCCGAGCGCACCTCCACGCTGCCCACCTGCGACAGCGCGATGCGTTCGCCATTCGCGCCGGCCAGGGTCAGGTCGGCGATGCGCGCCGGGTCCAGCCGCACGTCGCCGGCCGCGCGCGCCACCACCTGCACCGTGCGAATATCTTCGCGCACGGCCGTGACGGGCACGCCGCTAAGCAAAAACTGCAGCTGCTGCGCCACCGCGGACGACGTCAATCCCATCGCCTGCAAGCGCTCCTGCTGCAGGCTGAAATGCAGGGTCGGCGTGCGCGTGCCCCAGTCGGTGTTCACGGTCCGCATCATCGGGCTGGCCTGCATCACGGCTTGCACCTGGCCGGCGATGCCGCGCAATACCTCGGGGTCCGGGCCGCTGACCCGGTAGGCGACGGGAAACGGCGAGTACGGGCCGAACACCAGTTGCGTGACGCGCACGCGTGCTTCGGGCGCCAGACCGGCGGCGACTGCCTCGCGCAAGCGCTGCTTGAGCGCGTCGCGCGCCTGCTGGCTGTCGGTGCGCACGACGATCTTGGCAAACGACGGATCGGGCAATTCCGGTCCCATCGCCAGGTAAAAGCGCGGCGCGCCCTGGCCCACATAGGCCGTGACGATCTTTGCCTCGCTCTGGCGCGCCAGCCACGCTTCCACTTTGGCCGCCGCGCCGCTGGTCTGCCCGATCGCGCTGCCGTACGGCAGTTGCACTTCGATCAGCACTTCAGGGCGGTCCGAAATCGGGAAAAACTGCTTCTTGACGATGGCCATGCCCAGCACGGCCAGCACGAACAGGCCGATCACGGTACAGAACACCAGCCATTTGCGGGCGATCACGCTTCCCAGCAACCGGCGAAAACGGTGGTAGCGCGGCGTGTCGTACAGCGCGTCATGGCCGCCGGCGACGTGCTTGAGTTCAGGCAGCAGCTTCACGCCCAGGTAGGGAGTGAACACCACCGCCACCACCCACGAGGCAATCAGCGCGATGCCGACGATCCAGAACATATTGCTCGTGTATTCGCCGGCGCTGGAACGGGCAAAACCGTTCGGCATGAAACCGACGGCCGTGACCAGGGTGCCGGCCAGCATGGGCGCGGCCGTGTGGCTCCAGGCGTAGGCGGAGGCGGCGATGCGGCTGTAGCCCTCTTCCATTTTCACCACCATCATTTCGATGGCGATGATGGCGTCGTCCACCAGCAGCCCCAGGCCCAAAATCAGGGAACCGAGGGTGATGCGGTCGAAGTTCTTGCCGGTGGCCGCCATCACGATGAATACCACGGCCAACGTCAATGGCACGGCGGCGGCCACCACGATGCCAACGCGCCAGCCCATGCTGACAAAGCAGACCAGCATCACCACCAGCAGCGCGGCCAGGAACTTGAGCATGAATTCGTCGACGGCCGCGCCGATATTGACTGCCTGGTCGGTGACCTTGGCCAGGCTCATGCCCAGCGGCATGGCAGCGCCGATGGCCGTCACTTCCCCGTCCAGCGCCTTGCCCAGATCCAGCCCGTTCCAGCCGTCGCGCATGACCACGCCCAAGAGCAGCGCCGGCTCGCCGCCATTGCGCACCATGAAGCTGGCCGGGTCTTCCTGACCTCGGCGCACGGTGGCGATATCGGACAGGGTCAAGGTGCGCCCCTGCGCCACCACGGGCGTGTCGCGGATCTTTTGCAGCGCGTCGAGCGCGCCGTCGAGGCGGATGAATACTTGCGGTCCGCGCGTCTCGACCGAGCCGGCCGGGCTCAAGGCGTTCTGGCCGTTCAGCGCCGCGAACACGTCCTGTGCCCGCACGCCCAGTGTGGCCAGACGCTCCTGCGAAAACTCCACGTAGATGCGTTCGGCCTGCTCGCCGATGATATTGACCTTTTTTACGCCCGGCACGTGCAGCAGCCGCTGGCGCAGGGTTTCCGCTTCGCGCACAAGCAGGCGCTGCGGCTCGCCCTTGGCTTTCAACGCATACAAGGCAAAGGTGACGTCGGCGTATTCGTCATTGATCATGGGACCGATCACGCCGGCCGGCAAATTGGCCGCCTCGTCGCCCGCCTTCTTGCGCGCCTGGTAAAACTCGGCCTGTACCTGCTCGGGCGGCGTGCCGTCGAGCAGGGTCAGCGTGGTGAAGGCCAGTCCCGGCGTGGTATAGGTCTCGGCCCGTTCATACCAGCGCAGCTCCTGCAGGCGCTTTTCGATCTTCTCGGCCACCTGGTCCTGCATTTCGCGCGCGCTGGCGCCGGGCCAGGCGGTGACGATGGTCATCACCTTGACCGTGAAGGCCGGATCTTCCGCGCGCCCCAGCTTGAAGAACGACAGCAGGCCGGCCAGCGAAATGAGGCAGATCAGGAACAGGGTGACGGAACGCTCGCGCACGGCCAGCGCCGACAGGTTGAAGCCGGCCGCGCTCATGGACGCGCTCCCGCGGCGGCTGCCGCTGGCACCTGTTCGACCCTCACCTGCTCGCCCTGGCGCAGCAGATGGGCGCCCAGCGCAACGATGCGTTCGCCCGCCTTCAGGCCATCCACGTCGGCGCCGTCATCGTGCAGACCTTGCACCTTCACGGGCCGCCAGCTCACTTGCGCCGGCGTGCCGCCGATCACCCACACGCCCTGCCCCTTGCCTGCGTCATGCAGGGCCGCCAGCGGCACTTGCACGGTGCCGCCGGCCGCTTGCGCGCCGGGCAGGCGCAAGGTGACGGTGGCGCCCAGCGGCGCCTTCGACAACGCCGCATCAAGCACATAGCGCGCCTCGAAGGTGCGCGTTTGCCTGTCCGCCGTCTGCGACAACTGGCGCAAGGTGGCCGGCACGCCGGTGCCCGGACGGCCGAACAAGGTGGCCTGGCCGGTGGAGCCGAGCGCGGGACGCAAGGTTTCAGGCAGCTGGATCGCCGCTTCGCGCCGGCCGTCATGGGCCAGGCGCACCACCACCTGCCCGGCCGCGACCACCTGGCCCGGTTCGGCCAGGGTGTCCATGACAACGCCGTCGGCGTCGGCCAGCAGCACCGCGTACTGCAGCGCATTGCGCGCCACCCCGGCCTGGGCTTCGGACGCCTTGAGCTGGGCGGCGGCCGCGTCAGCCGCCGCCTTCACCTGGTCGTAGCTGGATGCCGAGATGGCGCCCGTGCCGCGCAAGTCGCGGTAGCGCGCTTCTTCATCCGCCGCCTGGCGCGCGCGGGCGCGGTCGGCGATGACTGTTTCGTGGCGCGCCTGCGCCAGCAGCTGCAGGTCGTCAGCGTCGAGGCGCATCAATGGCTGGCCACGGCGCACGGCTTGGCCGGCGTCGACCAGGCGTTCGCGCACCTTGCCGGCCACGCGAAAACCGAGATCGCTCTGCACGCGCGGCGCAATCACGCCTGTGAAGCTGCGCGTGCCAGATTCAGCGCCCTGCACCGCGACGGCGCGCACCAGCGGCGTGGCGGTGCGCGGATCGGCCTGCGCCTTGTCGGCGCAGGCGCTCAAGGCCAGGGGTAAAGTGGAAATGACAACAGATGAAGCGAGGCGGCGCCAGCGCATAGGAATTCCATGAATGAGTGATCAGAGCGCTCATTCTGGTACTAGTGACCAATTAAGTCAATCGTCACTTATCATTGAAGCGCTTACGGCGACAAACTGCGCAACACCAGGCTGGACAGCTGTACCACGGCCGTTTCGCTGCTGTCGACGCCGTGTTGCAGCAGCAAGGGATTGACGTAGGGGCGCATCACGAGGTAGATGGCGCTGGCCGTTTCGTCGAGCGGCGTCTTGCGTTCGAAGTCGCCCGTCTTGCGCCCCTGCTGCAAGATATCCTGCAGCAAGGCGCCCATCGCCAGCTCGTAGGCCTGCACGGCCGGCCAGCGTTCGGTGGCGGCCGAGGCGGCGATGTCGTACAGCTTGCGGTCCTGGAAAAACAGCCGCAAGCTGGCCTCGACGCTGGCCCTGAACATGCGCCGAAGCTGCTCTGGCGGCCGCCCGGCCGCCGCGACAGCCGCCTTCACCTCGGTCTCGATCTGGCGCAGGCAGTTGCCGCAGATATGCTCGCCGATGGCTTGCTTCGATTCGAAGAACTTGTAGATATAGGCCTTGGAAAAGCCGATCGCCCTGGCCAGGTCGGAGACGGTCGTCTTTTCATAGCCGTAGCGGCTGAAGTAATCGGTGGCGGCGGCAACGATCTGGTCGCGCACGTCGTGGCCGGCGGGGCCGCGTGCTGGGCTGGGGGTGTCGGGTGTGGTGGAATTCATGGCGACAGCTTAACGCGCCGCGCCGGAATGCACAATAAGTGACCAAAATGTATTATAGTCACACATTATTCTCTTTGAACTGGAAGACCATCATGCCACTGCCACGCCTGCGCCTCCCCCTCATGCTGATCGCCGCCGGCCTGGCCGCCACCGGCTGCACCGTCGGTGGCGATTACCGCCGGCCCGAGCTGCCGCAAGCGGCGCAGTACCTGCACCAGGCGGCGCTCGGCGCGCGCCAGGATACTGACTCTGCCGAACTGCGGCAGTGGTGGACGGCCTTCGGCGACCCGCGCCTGACCCGCCTGGTAACGGTGGCGCTGGCGCAAAACCTCGACCTGGCGCAAGCGCAGGCCAGGGTCAGCCAAGCGCGGGCGGCTATCGGTGCGGCCGACGCCGCGCTGCTGCCGTCGGCCAGCCTTGGCGGCCAGGCGGCGCGCGCCTACCAGTCCGTGCAAACGCCGCTGGGCCAGGTCTTGAATGCCACGCCAGGCCATGACCGCGCCGGCAGCGCGCGCGAATTGAACCTGCAGGCGTCGTGGGAACTCGACCTGTTCGGTGGCCTGCGCCGCGAACGCGAAGCGGCGCAGGCCGATTACGCAGCCAGCGAAGCGGGATGGGCCGCGACGCGCCTGGCCGTGGCGGCGCAAACGGCCGACCTGTACCTGACGATCCAGGGTTTGCAGGCGCGGCTGGAGCTGGCGCGCCGCCAGGTCGACACCGACGCGGCGTTGCTGGAACTGGCCACGCTGTTATATGGCAAGGGATTGGCGAACGAGCCGGTGCTGCGGCAGGCCGAAGCGTCGCTGGCGCAGGCGCGCGCCGTCGTGCCCGGCCTGGACGCGGCCCACGAAGTGGCGCTGCATGCGCTCGACGTGATGCTGGGCGCGGCGCCAGGCACCTATGGCGATGACATGGCCGCTGCCGGCGTGATGGCGCGCGCGCCGCGCATCACGGCCGGCGGCTCACCGGGCGAACTGCTTCGGCGCCGGCCCGACCTGATCGCCGCCGAACGGCGCCTGGCCGCCGCCAGCGCGCGCACCGGAGCGGCCGTCGCCGAGTATTACCCGAAACTGAGCCTGGGCGCGCTGTTTGGCAGCGCCACGGCCGGCGGCGCCCTGTTCGGCAGCGGCTCCGGCCAGGCCGCCGGCATGCTGGGCCTGCGCTGGCGCCTGTTCGATTTCGGCCGCATCGACGCGCAGATCGAAGCTTCCCGCGGCCAGGAAGCCGAGCTGCTGGCGGCTTACCGGCTCGCGGTGCTGCACGCCGCCGAAGACGTGGAAAACGCCGGCTCGGCCCTGCTGCGCCACGAAGAACAGGCCGCGTTGCTGGCGCAAAGCGTGGAATCGCTAGCGCGCGCCCGCGCCGCCTCGCTGGCCGCCTACGAAAAAGGCGCGGTCAGCCGGCTTGACGTACTGCAGGCCGACACCAGGCTGCTGCGCGCAGCGGACGCGCGCACACAGGCGCAAACGGCATCCGCGCGCGCGGCCGTCGCCACTTACCGGGCCCTGGGCGGCGGCTGGCAGGCGCCGCAAGACGAAACGCAGGCGGTGGCCAGCAGGTAAATGCGGATGGCAGTCATACCCTCATTGTTCCACCGCTGTCTGGCACGGACGGTGGAACAGCATTGCCAATTGAGTAATTTTTCCCCATACTGCCAGGCCTTGCCCTTGCATCCCATCTTTGAACATGACCATCAGCCTGCGTCACGTTACCGCCGACAATTTCGACATCATCAGCGAACTGCCCCTGCTGCCGCAGCAGCGCGACTATCTGGCCAGCAATGACTATTCGATTGCGCAGGCCAGCTTCTACCCCGCCACCATGCATACGCGCGCCGTGTATTGCGATGAGGAGGTGATCGGCTTCCTGATGTTTGTCTCGCCCGATGCCGACGACCCGCCCGGCTATTACCAGATCTGGCGCTTCATGGTCGACCACCGGCGCCAGGGGCAAGGCCATGGACGAGCCGCGCTCGCCCTGGCGCTGGCGGAAATCCGCGCCCGCCCGGATGCGCGCAGCATTGAAATTTGCTACAAGCCCGGCAATGCCAACGCGAAACAGTTTTATGCCAGCATGGGATTCGTGGAAAAAGGCATGGATGCCGATGGCAACGACATGTTGGCCGTCATCGATCTGGCTTAATCGCCGGCGGCTAGCTGGTCCGATGTCCTGGCATCGAACGCCAGCCGCGCCGCATCAATGGCGTCGCGGTGGCCATGCGCCCAGGCGCCCAGCGCGCTGATGGGAATCAACAGCGAACGGCCCAGGTCCGTCAAGGCGTAATCGACGCGCGGCGGCACGGTGGGAAACACGGTGCGCGTCACGAGGCCGTCGCGCTCAAGCCCGCGCAAGGTCAAGGTCAGCATGCGCTGCGAAATACCGCCGATCAGGCGGCGCATCTCGTTGAAGCGCTTGGTGCCATTGCCCAGCAAGATCACCACCATCACGCTCCATTTGTCGCCCACGCGCGTGAGGATATCCGTGATCGGGCGGCAGGAAGCGGCCACGCCCGCATGGCCGCCTTCGTCGCGCATGCGCCGTTCCAGCTCCGCCCCTTGCGCGGCGGCGTCGCCAATAGTCACATCCATGTGCCCCAGTGTGGAAAAAGTGCCTTCTTGTGCGTTCATTTGATAGTCACTATATTTAACTCGGTTACAAAAACATACCACCCGATCATACCACCCAAGAAGGCTTACATGAACATCCTGCATATCGATTCGAGCATCCTCGGCGAGCACTCCATCAGCCGCCAGTTGTCCGCCGCCATCGCCACCCGCCTGCAAGCGGCGGCGCCTGGCGCCACCGTCCAGTACCGCGACCTGGCGGCGCAACCGCTGCCGCAATTTACGGTCGCCCCCAGCGACGCCGACGGCGCAACGCTGGCCGGCGCGCTCGAGCAAGTGCTGGCCGCCGACGTCATCGTCATCGGCGCGCCCATGTACAACTTCGCCATCCCCAGCCAGCTGAAATCGTGGCTCGACGCGCTGGCTGTGCCCGGCAAAACTTTCCAGTACGGCGCCAATGGCCCCGAAGGTTTGCTCGGCAGCAAGCGCGTGATCATCGCCTCGACGCGCGGCGGCTACTATGGCGCCGACACGCCGATGGCCAGCCTGGAACACCAGGAAAGCCATCTGCGCGCCTTCCTCGGTTTCCTCGGCGTCACGCAGATCGAGATCGTGCGCGCCGAAGGCGTCAAGGTCAGCGACGCAGCCAGGGCGCAAGCATTGACGGGCGCTTTCGAGCAGATCGGCGCGCTGCAAGCCGCGTAAGGGATCGCCGGCTGCGCCGCGAACCGTTGCGGCGCAGCCCATGGTGGCCGGCCGGCAAGGAAGCGCCAGATGCGCTAAGCTGCCGGAACCCCAACCACAAGGACCAACATGACCCTGATCATCGTCGCCACCATCGATGCCCAAGCCCAACATATCGACGCCGTGCGCGCCGCCCTGGAAGCCGTCGTACCACCGAGCCGCGCGGAAAGCGCCTGCCTGCGCTACGAACTGCACCTCGACAACAAGATTCCCACGCGCTTCATCATGCTGGAAGAGTGGGCCGACAAGGCTGGCCACACGGCGCATGAAGCGACGCCCCACTTCAAGACGCTGGTCGGCGCCGTGGGCGACAAGGTCGTCAAGATCGACATCGCGGAATTGAGCAAGCTGAAGTAACGGCCAGCGGGTCGCGCAAGCGCGCGACCATCTTGGCAAGTTGCCATCTATAATATGGCAACTTTTCTTTATGGCCATCATGACTCCATTTTCCAAGATACAAAGCGCCCTTGCGGCCGCCGCCTTGACCCTCTGCATCAGCGCTTCGGCGCAAGCTCCTCTTCCTCTGACCAAGCTGATGGGCGAATACAATCTGGCCTCGTCGGCGACCGTGCCGGCCAGTACCTGGGGCTATTCCAAGGGACGCATTTTGGTCAAGCAGCTCGATGACCGGCATCTGATGATCGTCCTGTCCTGCGAGTGGAAACGCGAACCGAAGGCCGTCTGCGGCGATTATTTCTATGCCCAGCAACGCGACGACGGCCTGTATTTGCAGGACATGAATACCTTCGCCATGCGCCTGTACTTCGATCCCGCCTCGCGCAA
This sequence comes from Janthinobacterium sp. Ant5-2-1, assembly GCF_001445815.1. Taxonomy (NCBI): domain Bacteria; kingdom Pseudomonadati; phylum Pseudomonadota; class Betaproteobacteria; order Burkholderiales; family Oxalobacteraceae; genus Janthinobacterium; species Janthinobacterium sp. Ant5-2-1. The sequence goes on from NZ_LNCE01000029.1 coordinate 65,747, forward strand.
ACTCACCATCATTTCGCGCGGCGCCGACGCGAAACAGAGCGTACGGCATGACGTGTTCGCCGCCACCACCGCGCCACTCACGGACCCCGCCCTCGTGCGGCGCATGAAGCGCGAGCTGTCGAATGCCGACAGCAAGGAGAACCGGCGCGTGTTCGGGCCCTACACCAAGTGGGACTACCAGGAAAACCGCATCGAATTCCAGCGCCAGGACTTGACGACACCGTAATGGCGCACCTGCTCCAGCCCCTGCGGCGCCAGTTGCTGCGCCTCGCCGGTGTCCTGCTGTGCTCGCCCCTGCTGGCGCGCGCGGCAGACAACGACCTGCCCCGCGCCGTGCGCCAGCGCATCGTGGCCACCCTCGACGCACCGCCGCCCAAGGTGCTCAATGTGCACCATCTGGCGCTGATACGGCGTTTCAACATCGGCTGGTCGCCCGTGGAAAGCGGCGCGCCCATGCTGAACCCGGCGTACCCGCTGGGCAAAGGCGATACCCTGGCGCTGGCCATGCAGGCGATCGCCGGCAAGGATGCGGCGCTGGCCGCCCAGCGCCTGATGGAAGCGGCCCTGCTGCTGCCCCACTTCGTGCAGATGGCCGGCCTGAAAGCGGGCAGCTATGCCAACGGCAAGACGCCGTTCACCTTGACGGCCCGGCATCTGATACTGCTGCGCCAGCAGTCGTGGATGTCGGTGGAGATGCTGGGCATGGGTGCGGAAGACTACCTGGCCGAAGGCTATTGGCCCGCCCCGTCCGTCGACGGCAAGCGGCCATACGGCGAATTCACGAACTACCCGGTGGAAATGGCGCAGGCACTGGACTTGCCCGTGCGCCAGCAAGCGAACGGCAGCTTGTCCATCACGCCCGCGCTGCAAGCTGAACTGAAAGTGCTGCACCAGCAAACCATGCCGGCGCTGCAAGTGTTCGTGCGGGAAGCCGGGTTGCGGCGCAATACGGTCTGATACGCAAGCAGTCTGGATGGGCGCAATGGACCTACCCTTTTTCAATGCCAATCATTTTTGGCGGCGACGGGTCTTTTCTGCGCTCGCAGACCAATACGCGCAATGCGACAGATAGCGGCACGCCATTGGTGTGCAAATATTTAGCGGCAACAGCGGTGCCAAGCATTTCCTGGAAAATAATCGCCACATCTATTTTTTGTGCTGTCAATGCATCGATCCGCCTGGGATAATCAAGCGCAACCTGCGCGAGGCTACCGATGTAGTTTTTATTTACCATGTAAATTCATATCAAGTATGGGACAAGCACCGTATGCTTCCGCTTCGGACTACCGCAATTCGGCAGGCCGCATTCATTGATCCTTTTTCAGTATCTTGCGCATCTGCGCCCTTACTCTGTGAATACGGCTTCGCACTGTTCCCATCGGGCATCCCATCTTTATTGCAATCTCTTCATAGCTCATCCCTTCATCCTCGCGCAACAATAATGCCTTTTTCAAGGGAGGCGGCAAATTGGCGATTAGTCGAATAATTTCCATTCCAGTTTCCATTGCACTACATATCTCTTCCGGACTATCCTCATGAAACATGCTCAATGCCTCAATGGAATAATCCGTCTCATCAATTACATCAAGCAAGCCCGATTTAACGCCTCCCGCACGGCAGCAATAATTTTTTATACTATTCGATGCCATTGAATATAACTTCGAATAAAACATCGAACATCCACAAGCCCTTTCAAACCATCGAAAGACATTGAGAAATATAATCTGAACCATGTCATCAATATCTTCCTCGCGATGAATATCATGACTTACCATATTTCTTATCTGGCCACGATATCTGACATACAGCACATGAAATACCTCTGCAGTATCCGCACAAGTAATTTCCATTAAGTAATTTTCATTCCCCATAGGCATGCACCACTCACTGAAGCCACAGTTGATCCTATATCCTAGCAGCAAGAATATATCTTCAATCCAATACACAAAAAACATTGATTTATATCAATAGGATAATGCAATAGGATAAATGTTATGAAAAGTTAAATGCATGCTCTTTCGAGAAATAATTTACATGGAACATTTTTCCAACACAAGAACAGGGAAAAATGGTCCATTTAGGGAATTCTAATTTATTAAAATTAATAAATATTTCCCATTTGAAATTCTTACCAGTGAAATCTTGTTGATGTATTCACCTTCGTGCGCTAGGGC
>NZ_LNCE01000003.1:0-13390 GCF_001445815.1 Janthinobacterium sp. Ant5-2-1
CGGCGGTGGCAGCGACCACGACGATGTCGTCGTCACGCCACCGCCGCCCGTGGTGGTGGCTGGCGATGTCTTCGTGCTCACCGCCAGCAACAAGTTGCTGTCGTTCGACCGCGCCACGCCGGCCACCATCCGCAGCACGGCGACAGTGACGGGCCTGCAGGCCGGCGAAAACCTGCTGGGCATCGACTTCCGCCCCGCCGATGGCCAGCTGTATGGCGTCGGCAGCACGGGGCGCATCTACATCCTGAATGGCGTGACGGGCGCCGCCACCGTGAAAGCCACCCTGGCGGCCGATGCGGGCGATACGACGGCGCCTTACACGGCGCTGGCCGGCACGGAGTTCGGCGTCGATTTCAACCCCGTCGCCGACCGCCTGCGCATCGTCAGCAATACGGGCCAGAGCCTGCGTATCAATGTCGACACGGGCGCCACCACCACGGATGGCGCCATCAATGGCGGCGCCGCCAATACGGCCATCACGGCGGCGGCCTACAGCAACAGCTTTGCCGGCACGGCCAGCACCACTTTATTTGTCATCGACGCGGCCAACGCCACGCTGTACACGCAAAATCCGCCGAACAACGGGACCCTGGCCGGCGCCGTGCCGCTGGGCGTGGCGGCCATCGGCGTGGCCGGCTTCGACATCGATGCGCGCACGAATACGGGCTACGCCGTCATGACGGTAGCCGGCGCGCGCAACCTGTACACCCTGAACCTGGCGGCCAGCACGGCACCGGCGACCCTGGTGGCGGCCGTCGGCGTGACGGAAGAATTGCGCGGCATCGCCTTGAAAGCGCCGGCCGCGCCCGTCGCCTACGGCTTGACGGACGACGCCCGCATCGTCACCTTCAAGACGGCCACGCCGAACACGCTGGACGCCAACGTGGCCGTCACAGGCCTGGCGGCGGGCGAGCGCCTGCTGGGCTTTGACATCCGTCCGAAAGACGGCTTGCTGTACGGGATATCGTCGGCGGGACGCATCGTCACCATCGATCCTGCCACGGGCGCCGTCACCGTCAAGGCGACGCTGGCCGCCGATGCGGCGGACGCCACCGCGCCGTACGCGGCCATCGCCGGCACGGCCTTTGGCGTCGATTTCAATCCCGTCGCCGACCGCCTGCGCGTGATCGGCAACACGGGACAAAGCCTGCGCATCAATGTCGATACGGGCGCCACGACCACCGACGGCGCCATCAACCGCGCGGGGGCTGCGCCGACCGTCACGGCGGCCGCCTACAGCAACAGCTTTGCCGGTACGACGGCGACCATGCTGTTCGATATCGACACGGCCAGCGCGGCGCTCGCCCTGCAAAATCCGCCCAACGACGGCACCCTGGTGAATGTGGGCGCGCTGGGCGTGGCCGTGGCGGGCGACATCGGTTTCGATATCGCGGGCGGCGCCAACGGCCTGGCCCTGGCGGCCTTGCGCACATCGGCCACGGGACCGAGCTCCCTGTACCGCATCGACCTGGCGACGGGCGCGGCCGTGCTGAGCGGCGGCGCGGCCACGCCGGCGGCGTCCCTCATCGGCAGCGGGGCGGTGGGGCTGGTCGATATCGCCATCGCGCTCAAGTAAGTCAAGTAGGCCAGCCAGGCGCCGCTCGGTGTATCACGATTTCTGCATTTGCTGCTGGAATGTGAGCTCGATGAATTCGGCCGGGCGGCTGATGGCGACCAGGATGTTGACCCGCAAGATACCTTCCAGAAGGTCGTCGGCCGTCATCGTTGTTCCGAGGCCGACTTCCACCTGGAAGGCGTCGCTCGGCGAGGCGCCGGCCAGGCCGCCGCGCTTCCAGATGCCGGTCAGGAAGTTGCTCGCCATGCTACTGATGGTGACCCAGGTGCTGGCCACGTTCGGCTCGAACACATAGGCCTGGATGGCCAGGCGCAGCGACTGCTCGAGCATGATCATGGTGCGGCGAATGTTAATGTAGCGCCAGTCGAGGCTGTTGCCGTCGAGCGTGCGCGCACCCCACACCAAAGTGCATTGACCGGCGAAGCTGCGGATGGCGTTGACCGACTTTCCCGTGCCGTGCACGTTCAAGCCTTCCTGTTCATCTTGCGTGATATTGACGGCCGGCGCGCTGACCGCAGCGATGCCCACGTTGGCCGGCGCCTTCCACACGCCGCGCGTGTTGTCGGTCAGGGTGTACAGGCCGGCCATCGCGGCGCCTGGCGGCAGCAGATTGAGTTGGCCGTGCATGGCCAGCAGCAGTTGCTGGTACAGGGGACTCATGGCGCGCAGTGCATGGTCGATGGCCGCGATGCGGCTGGCTTGAGCGCTTTCTGACGAATGCGCAATGGCCATTTGCTCGAACAGGGCCGACACTTGCCGCTGCCCGCCGGCGTCCAGCGCCTGCAGCAGCAGGTCTTGCAGCGCGCCCCAGTGACTTGTGCGGATGTGGGTGAAATTGAGTTCGTCCAGCGGAACGACCGTGGCCTGTACCCACGGATAGTAGGCGGCCCCGTAAGCCAGCGAGTCGCTGCCGATGCCTTCCCGGAAAGCGGCCACGGGCCCATCCGTCAAAGGCGCCGCGCCATTGTGGATGTCGAGGATGGCGAAGCGGTTGCGCATCTGCTGGCCACAATGCATGAGCATGTGACGTTGCAGCGCATGGCAGTCGTCCAACGCCAGCAGCATGGCGTCGGGCACGGCCAGCAGCGTGACTTCCCGCTCCTGCAGCAGGGCATCGATGCCGGCGCGCAGTGCGCCGATGTCCGGCGTGTCATGATAATCGCCGACGGAGACGATATGGCAGGCGCCGCCGCCATTCTGGAAGAAGAGCTGCATGCTGTGATACAGCAGGAAGTGGCCGGCGACCTGGCGCAGCGTGCACGACGCGCCGCCAGGCGTCGCGGGTGCGTGGCCCGCCTCCAGCATGAAGCCTGGCATGGGCGCGCCGCCGAAGCAGGCTGTAAATTCCGTCATCGAAGCGATGCGCCACGGCTGGTTGCGCAGTGACTCGCCGTCGTGGCTGGCGCTGGCCGTGTAGCCGACAAAGGCCGGCACGGCCGTCGCGACTTCAACGACCGAATCGGGAAACGCATTTTTTTCCACGATAGACACGCCGGGAGTTTTGTATTGCGCCATTTGCATGCTTTCCTGGTTGGTCAGAGGGAGCGGGGCGTGCCTCGGGCCATGCATCGTCTCAAGCATCGTCCCACGCATCGTCCCAGTATAGCCAGTGATCAGGCGGCAATGGTCATTTCTTGCTTTACATTTGTTTGATAATTCCAGTAGTATTGAAATATTGAATATCATTCTCGCTTTTTCCCCGGACGACTGCCCATGCTCACCGCTTTCCTCATCTTTCTCGCCACCTTGATTCTCGTCATCTGGCAGCCGCGTGGCCTGGGCATAGGCTGGAGCGCCGTCATCGGCGCTTTTGTCGCCTTGCTGGCCGGCGTCATCCATTGGGGCGACATCCCCGTCGTCTGGCATATCGTGTGGAACGCCACCGGCACGTTTGTTGCCGTGATCATCATCAGCCTGCTGCTGGATGCGGCCGGCTTCTTCGAGTGGGCCGCGCTGCACGTGGCGCGCTGGGGCGGGGGCAGTGGACGCAAATTGTTCGTGCTGCTGGTCTTGCTGGGCGCGCTCGTCTCGGCCGTGTTCGCCAATGACGGCGCCGCGCTGATCCTGACGCCCATCGTCATCGCCATGTTGCGTGCGCTGAAATTTTCCGCCAGGGCCACCCTGGCCTACGTGATGGCGGCCGGTTTTATTGCCGACACGGCCAGCTTGCCGCTCGTGGTGTCGAACCTGGTCAATATCGTCTCGGCCGATTTCTTCAAGATCGGCTTTGCCGAGTACGCGTCCGTGATGGTGCCCGTCAACGTCGTCGCCGTGCTGGCGACCCTGGCCGCCTTGCTGCTCTTTTTCCGCAAGGATATCCCCCGCGACTACGAAGTCGCACAGCTGAAACGCCCGGACGCCGCCATCCGCGACCTGGGTACCTTCCGCGCCGGCTGGCTGGTGCTGGCGCTGCTGCTGGCGGGCTTTTTCTCGCAGGAGCACTTGGGCGTGCCCATCAGCCTGATCGCGGCCGTGGGCGCCGCGCTGCTGCTGGTGGTGGCCGGCAGGGGCCACGTGATTTCCACGCGCCACGTGCTGCGCCATGCGCCGTGGCAGATCGTCGTCTTTTCTCTGGGCATGTACCTGGTCGTGTACGGCTTGCGCAATGCGGGCCTGACGGCGTACCTGACTGGCATGCTGAACCACTTCGCCCAGTACGGCGTGTGGGGCGCGGCAATGGGCACGGGCGTGCTGACGGCCTTGTTGTCGTCCGTGATGAACAACCTGCCGACGGTGCTCGTGGGCGCGCTGGCCATCGACCCGACGACGGCGCAGGGGGCCGTGCGCGAAGCGATGATCTACGCGAACGTCATTGGCAGCGACCTGGGACCGAAGATCACGCCCATCGGCAGCCTGGCCACCTTGCTGTGGCTGCACGTGCTCGACAGCAAGAATATCCACATTTCCTGGGGCTACTATTTCCGCGTCGGCATCGTGCTGACCGTGCCCGTGCTGCTCGTGACCCTGGCCGCGCTGGCGCTGCGCCTGGGGTGATGGCGGAGTAGGGGACAGTTTACTAGACGACCGGTCAGATTTCTTGTTATACTGGCCGCATGAGCAAAAAATCTTCCGCCGACATGCGCCAGCACCTGATCGACATCGCCAAGGCCCTGATGGCCGAGAAGGGCTATACGGCCGTGGGCCTGGCCGAACTGGTGGCTGCGGCCGGCGTGCCGAAAGGCTCGTTCTACTATTACTTCAAGTCGAAGGAAGAGTTTGGCCAAGCCTTGCTCGACGATTATTTCACCACCTATTTGCAGACGGTCGACGCCTTGCTGGCCGGCCCGGGCACCGCCCGCGAGCGCCTGCTCGCGTATTTTGACTACTGGAGCGCGACCCAGGCCGGCAGCGCGCCGGAAGGCAAATGCCTGGTGGTCAAGCTGGGCGCCGAAGTGTGCGACTTGTCCGTGGACATGGGCGCCGTGCTGCGGCAGGGCACGGGCGCCATCCTGGAACGCCTGACGCAGTGCATCGAAGCGGGCCACCTCGACGGTTCCGTGACGGCGGCGACGCCGGCCCGCGTGCTGGCCGAATCGCTGTACCAGCTGTGGCTGGGCGCTTCGCTGATGGTCAAGGTGGCCAGGAACGGCGGACCGTTCGACGCCGCCATGTCGACCACGCAACGGCTGCTGGCGTAGCCGTTTTTTTTAATCATTAACTAGACGACCGGTCAGTTATTTTGATCTCTCGCACAATATGAAAGCAATACGATGAGCGAACAGCATGAAAGCGATTTATTTTCTCCAGTCGACCTTGGCGCGCTGGCCCTGGCCAACCGCATCGTCATGGCGCCGCTCACGCGCAGCCGCATGGGCGACGATGGCGTGCCGAACGCCTTGCACGCCGAGTATTACGCCCAGCGGGCCAGCGCCGGCCTGATCATCAGCGAGGCGACGAATATCTCACCGCAGGCGCGCGGCTACGCCCTGACACCGGGCATCTGGACGGACGAGCAGGTGGCTGGCTGGAAGCTGGTCACGGATGCCGTGCATGCGGCGGGCGGCAAGATCGTCTGCCAGCTGTGGCATGTGGGACGCTTTTCGCATACGAGCTTGCAGCCCGATGGGGCCGCGCCTGTCGCGCCTTCCGCCATCCAGGCCGAGGGCAGCACCTACACGGCCAGCGGCATGCAAGATGTCTCCATGCCGCGCGCGCTGGAAACGCGGGAAATCGACGGCATCGTCGCCCAGTATGGACATGCGGCCGCATGTGCGCTGCGCGCCGGTTTCGATGGCGTCGAGGTGCATTCGGCGAATAGCTACCTGCTCGACCAGTTCCTGCGCGATTCCACCAACCGGCGCACGGATGCGTATGGCGGCAGTATTCAAAACCGCGCGCGGCTGACCCTGGAAGTGACGCAAGCCGTGGTGAAAGTGTGGGGTGCAGCAAGGGTGGGCATCCGTTTGTCTCCCGTCACGCCCGACGCGGGCAACACGCCCGTCGACAGTGACGTGATGGCCACCTACGGCTACCTGATCGAGCAACTGAACCGCCATGGATTGGCGTACCTGCACTTCGTCGAAGGCGCCACGGCCACCTCGCGCGACGTGCCCGATGGCGTCGACCTCGATGCGTTGCGGGCGCTGTTCACCGGCCCCTACATCGGCAACAACCATTACGACTTGCCGCTGGCGCAGGCGCGCCGCGCCACCGGCAAGGTCGATGCGGTGGCCTTCGGCCGTCCCTTCATCGCCAACCCGGACCTCGTGGCCCGCCTGCGCCATGGCGTGGCGCTGGCCGTGGCGCCGCGCGCGGCGTATTACGGGGGCGGCGCCGTCGGCTACACCGATTGGCCAGCCAGCCAGTCCTGATTTTTTTTTCACCCAACCAAGGAGCGCAACATGAACACCACCACTTATGTGCAGGATTACCAGGCCATCGTCGCCGTACTGAATCAATACAATGCGGGCGGGGCGCAGGCAGACAGCAGCATCATGCGCCCGGCCTTCAGCGGCGAGGCCACCATTTTCGGCATCGACGGCGAAGACAAGCTGACGGGCGGGCCCATCGAAGGCCTGTTCGAAATCATCGACAGCGCCTTCCGTCCATCGCCGCAGGCAAAGGCGGCCATCGCGCGGATCGATATCGTGGGCACGGCGGCCAGTGCGCGCGTCGATACGGACGACATCTCGGGCTTCCGCTTCACCGATTTTTTCAATCTGCTCAAGGTGCAGGGCGAGTGGACCATCGTGAACAAGATCTATCACACGCACGCGGGCGCCTGATGCTGTATCGTGTGGCGTCCAGTGCATGCGGGAGAAGGAATGAAGTTGATACTGATAGGCGCCACGGGCCTGGTGGGCCGAGAAGTGCTGCGCCTGGCGCTGAGTGACCTGCGCGTCACGGCCATCGTCGCGCCCGTGCGCAAGCCCTTGCCGGCGCATCCCAAGCTCGATGCGCCGCTCGTCGACTTCGACCGCTTGCCGTTGGACGCCCCTTGGTGGCAGGCGGACGCCGTCATCTGCACCCTGGGCACGACCATGAAGGTGGCGGGCACGCGGCAGGCGTTCCGCAGAGTCGACCATGACTATCCGCTGGCTGCGGCGCGGCTGGCGCTGGCGGCCGGCACGCGCACGTATGCGCTCAATTCCGCCGCCGGCGCCAACGCGGCCACGCGCTTTTTCTACAACCGGGTCAAGGGAGACTTGGAACGCGACCTGGAAGCGCTGGGTTTTAGATCGCTGACCCACGTGCGGCCGGGCCTGATCGGCGGCGCACGCGATGAGGCGCGGGCGGGCGAGGGCGCCGCATTGCGCATCCTGCGCATGCTGGGCCCCGTGCTGCCGCGCCGCTGGCGCATTAATCCCGCGCCGCGCATCGCCAGCGCCTTGCTGGAAGCGGCGCTGGCTGGCGCGCCGGGCGTGCACGTCGTCGGCCCGGAGCAGCTGGCTTGACCGCGCGCCCCTTATAATTGCCATTCATGTTTTTTTGAGTACAAAAAATGCAAACTGTGCGTCCTTACCAGGCCGGCGACCGCGACGCCTGCCTGGCCCTTTTCGACGGCAATACGCCGCGTTTTTTCGACCCGTCCGAGCGCGCGGGCTTTGCCGCCTGGCTGGAAAATTCGACACATCCGTACCTGGTCATCGAACGCGATGGGGTCATCGTCGCCTGCGGCGGCCATGCGCTCGATGCGGGCGGTACGGTCGCCAGCCTGTGCTGGGGCATGGTGGCGCAGGATCTGCACGGCCAGGGACTGGGCCGCGCGTTGACGCAGGCGCGCCTGGACGCCATCCGCGCCGTGCCGGGCGTGGCCAGGGTGAGCATGAACACCAGCCAGCACACGCAGGCCTTTTATGCGCGCTTCGGCTTTGAGACAGTCAAGGTGACGCCGGACGGCTTCGGGCCTGGCATCGACCAGTGGGATATGCTTCTGCTGCTGAAAAGCGGGGGCGATGCGCACGGCCACATCGTCGCCGTGCCGCTGGAAAAAGCGTATCGGCTGCTCAATCACGGCCCATCCATCCTCGTCTCGGCCCGCCATGACGGCATCGAGAATGTGATGGCCGCTGCCTGGGCCTGCGCCCTCGATTTCTCTCCGCCGAAACTGACCGTGGTACTGGACAAGGCAACGCGCACGCGCGCGCTGGTCGAAGGCAGCGGCACGTTCGTCATCCAGGTGCCGACGGCGGCGCAGTTGCAGCTAACCCACGCCGTCGGCACGCACAGCCTCGATGCGCAGCCCGACAAACTGGCGCGCGCCGGCGTGCGGCTGTTGCACATGGACGGCTTTGATTTGCCGTTCGTGGCCGGCTGTTCCGCGTGGCTGGCATGCCGTTTGATCCCCGAGCCGCACAACCAGGCCGCGTATGACCTCTTCATCGGCGAAGTGGTGGGCGCCTGGGCCGACACGCGCGTGTTCCGCGACGGGCACTGGCATTTCGAAGACGCCGATCCATCGTGGCGCAGCCTGCACTACATCGCCGGCGGGCGATTCTATGCGATCGGCGAAGCGCTCGATGCTGCTCCAAGCTGACCTGTTGGCGGGCCAGGCCGCCGCCACGCAGCTCGTCATCGTGGCCAGCAGCGGTACGGGCGGCGACATGCAACCGTTTATCGCGCTGGCGCAGGGCTTGCAGCAACGGGGCCGGCGCGTGCTGCTGCTGGTGCCGGGCTGGCAGGAAGCGGCCGCGCGGGCGTCAAGTCTGCCCTATCACACCTTCGGCAGCGCGCAAGAGGGCCAGGCCATGCTGGACGATCCCGGCCTGTGGGATGAGCGCAAGGGCTGGGGCGTGGTATGGAAAGGCCTCGTGCCGCACCTGGGCGCCGTGCGCGACGTCGTGCAAGGCTTGCCGGTCGGCGAGGCGTGCGTGGTGCTGTGCCATCCCATCCTCGTGCCGATGGCGGCCTTGGCCAGGTCGGTACGCCCGGACCTGCGCATCGTCGCGGCGTATCTGGCGCCATCGAATGTGTGCAGCAGCCATGACTTGCTGACCACGGGTTCCCTGCGCATTCCCGCTTGGGTGCCGCTGGCCTGGCGCCAGGCCCTGTGGCGGATAATCCACCGCACGATGATCGACCCGCTGATGCTGCCCGGCCTGAATGGCGCGCGTACGCAGCACGGCTTGCCGCCGGAGTCGCATTTTTTTGCGCACATGCTGGCCGCGCCGGATGCCTCGCTGGGGCTGTTTCCCGCGTGGTTCGCCGCCCCGCAGGCGGACTGGCCGCCGCATTTCGTGCAAGCCGGTTTCACGGGCGCCGCCACGCATGGCGCCGCGGCGCTGCCGCCGGAGCTCGAACGTTTTCTGGACGAGGGCGAGCCGCCCATCGTGTTTACGCCCGGTACCGGCCACCAGCACGCGCAGCGCTATTTCAGCATCGCCCTGGACGTCTTGCGGCGGCTGGGGCGGCGCGGCCTGTTCATTACACCGCATGCGGCGCAAGTGCCGCAGCATTTGCCGGCCAGCGTCCTGTGGCAGGCGCACGCGCCGTTTGCGGCCCTGTTGCCGCGCGTGGCGGCCGTGGTGCACCACGGCGGCATCGGCACCAGCGCGGACGCTTTTCGCGCGGGCATTCCGCAGCTGGTCGTGCCGTTCGCGTATGACCAGTTCGATAACGGCTGGCGGGTCAAACGGCTCGGTGTAGGGGATGTCTTGCTGGCCAAACGGCTGTCGGCACGGCGCATGCGGCGGCAGCTGGCGCGCCTGCTGGCTGCGCCCGAGGTCGCACTGGCGTGCGGCGACGTGGCCCGCCGGATGGGGCAGGGAGTGGAACCAGCGCGCCTGCTTGACCAGGTCGAAGCGGCGCTGGCAGCTGCTTAGGGACTGGCGTCAGGGAGTGCTGTGCGGCGTATCGTCGAGGGCGATGACCCGGTCGTTCGCGCCGGGCACGCAGCCGTCGGCGATCGCATCCCAGCCCCGGTGCACCACCACCTGCTTGCCGTCGTGGCAGATTTCCACGCGCTCGCTGGCGGGCAGGCGCTGGCGCGCGAACGCTTCCAGGCTGGCCGGCAGGCTCACTGCCAGCTGCATCGTGCCGATGGCTTCCGGCGGGTGGTCGTCCATGTGCACGAGCGGTACGAAGATGGAACCGAGCATCAGCCAGCGCGCACCCACGTCGACGGGGGCGGGCGCATAGGGCGCGGCGCGCAGCCAGTCCTGGGCGCGCGCACGCAAGTCGCCGCCTGCGGCCAGTTCGCCCCAGGCGGCGGCCAGCATTTCCGCTACCCACTGATTGCAATTCTGGTATTTCAGGCTATAGGCGTATGCGTTGGCGCTGTAGCGGCCCGCCAGCAATTGCTGCACGCGCACGGGGTCGAGCAGCCCGCGGCGCAGGGGCGGCACGGTTTCCGCCGGCAGTTTCACGAGCGAGATATAGCCGAGCGATGGATTGTTCGTGCCCATGGCGAAACCGGCCGTGCCCTGGTCGAAGATGCGCGGGCGCCCTTCATCGCAGGCGTAGTACAGCTGGCGCGCGGACCAGCCGCTGTCGTTGTCGTGGCGCCAGGCCAGCGCGGCGTGCGAATAGCGGATGCCGAAGCGGGCCAGGTCCAGGCCGGAGCGGCTGATCAGGGCCACGCTGCCTTCGCTGGCGGCCAGTTCCTCGCGCACGACGGCGGCAAAGCGCAACAGGCGATCCTGTTCCGTGGCCGTGAGTTCCTGCGCGCGGTCGCAAAAGCGCGAGGAGGCGAGCGAAGTGCCTGCCTGCGCGGCGCCGGCGCTGAAGAGGGCGCAAACGCCCAGCAGCAGCGCCGGGCTTCGCGGGAGAAAACGAATCAAAGGCTGACGGGACGCGTGGCCATTTCGCCGTACCAGTCATCGGCCAGCACGAGGAAGAAGGCGGCGCGCGTGTCGTTGCGCGAAAATTCGATGCCGTAGGCGCGGTTTTGCGCATGCACCACGTCGCCCTGCGCCAGGTGCTGCTTGTCGAGCGCCGCTTGCGGCAAGTCCAGCACCAGCGGCGTTGCCGTGGCGTCGGCCTGCATGGTCAGGCGCGTCATGCCGTCGCGGCCCGGCACGGCGGCCACGTCGATGATGCGGTAGGGGCCATTGGCCACCTTGTTGTCGCGCGAGGAGCTGTTGCTCGAACCGTTGAGCGAATCGGAAATGCTGCCGCTCGACTGGGAGCCGGCGCTGGAGGCCGAGGAAACGAAGCTGTCGGCGTTGGCGTTGCACGCCATGGTCAGAGCTGCGGCCAGGCCGAGCATGCGTAAGGAGGTAGTCAAGGCAGTTTTCCAGTGGACATCAATGAAAGCGGACCGGGTTCGTCCCGGCCCGCGCCATCATAGCAGATCGGCCATCAGCTGAGCAGTACCTCGATCAGGGCCTTCGCTTCGGCTGACGGCTGCGTGCGCAGCGCCTGCAGCACGGGATCGTGTTCCAAGTAGTGCTGCAGCGGCGCGCTGATGGTGATGCCGGCCTGCGGCAGCGGCGAGGCAACGGGCGCCAGCGCCTTGGCCAGCAGCAGGGTGTCGCGCAAGCCCTCGGGCGGCAGCATGATGGTCGAGCCAGGCAAGGTATTGACGGCATCGGCCACCGGCTGCGGCACGCCCAGCTGGCGCATCAGCGCGCGGCCGATCACTTCCAGAGTGGAGGCCATCTGCGTTTCCAGGTGGTCGTACAGGCCCGGGGTCTTGTCTGCCTGGGCCAGCAGATAAAAGCCCGCCACTTCATGCACGATGCCGGCGAACAGCGCCGTATCGGCGTCCGTCTGCGTGACGGCGCCCGCCAATCCATGCGCCAGCGCCGCCACGTGCACGGTGTGTGCCCACAGCTGGGTGGCGCGGGCGCGCAAGGCTTCGTCGCGGATGCCCGCGTTCAGCTGGCGGATGACGGCCGCCGTCGCCAGCGCATACAGGTTGCGGTGGCCCAGCCGCTCGACGGCGGCGCGCACGCTGGTGATGGCGGGCGCCTGGCCTGCCGCGAACATGGCCGAATTGGCCAGCGCCACCGCGCGCGCCGACAAGGTCGGTTCGCACAGCAGCAGCCGGCTGATGTCGGCCGAGTGGCAATCGGGGTTGGCCAGTTCCTTTTGCAGGAGCAGGGCTGTATTGATGCTGGTGGGAAAGGCCAGGGTTTCCGTTTCGGCGCTGGCCAAAAGTTGCGCAAGGCTGCTGAGCGTGTTGACGTGCATGGATAGGGGAGCGGGAAGTAGCAATGTCCCATAGTATCAGGCAATCCGGTCCGTATGGCGTCCGCCAGCCTTTGGCTGGAACACGGACGCAACACCTTGATCTCTGAGGCGCCGTCAGCGTCCTGCGCCCTGCGCCAGAATCTCCAGGAAAGCCGCCACCAGGCGGCTTTTTTCATCGGCCCGCGTGACGGCTACCACGGTGGTGCTCGTGGCGATGTCGTCCACGGGCAGGAAGACCACGTCGGTGCGGTTGTTTTCCGCGATGGAACGGGCCACCAGGGTGGCGCCCAGGCCGGCGCCCACCAGCGACAGGGCCGTGTAGATTTCCACGGCGGAATACGCGACGGCCGGCTCGGCGCCCGCCGCCTTCAGCGCGGCGACGATCTGCTGGCCGAACGGGCTGATCGGGTCTTTCGGATACAGGATGAAGGGAATGTCCGCCAGCTCGGCCGCGCGCAGCGACGTGCGTCCCGCCAATGGATGGTGCAGGGGCAGGGCGGCCACCAGCGGGTCGTCCAGGGTGACCGCGTGGCACAGGTCGGGCGGCGCTTCGCAGGGGCCGATGAAGCGCGACAGGCCGATATCGATGCGGCCCTGGCGCAGCTGCGCCGGCTGGTATTCGGACAGCGCCTCGACCAGGTCCAGCTGTACCTGCGGATAGGCGGCGCGAAACTGGCGGATGGCCTGCGGCAGCACGGAAAACGTGGCCGAGCGGGTAAAGGCGATGCCGAGCCAGCCGTGGCTGCCCGTCGCCAGGCCCTTGGCCTCGTCGTCCAGCCGCGCCGCCTGCAGCAGCAGCTCCTTGGCGCGCGGATAGAAAAACCGGCCCAGCGAGGTCGGCTCCATGGGCCGGCGTGCACGGTCGAACAGTTCGCCGCCCAGGTGGGCTTCCAGCTGCCCCAGCTGCATGCTGATGGCCGTGGGCGCCACGTGCAGGCGCTCGGCCGCGTGCGCGGCGCTGCCCGCTTCCACCACCTCGCAAAAATACCGCAACTGTCTTAGATTCATTTTTATTGATCCAAGAGTCAATAATCGATGTTTGATATTGAAAATACTTTATATGAAACTGGGCTTCACGACAACAAGATCTGGAGACGTTTCATGGAAGACAGTGTATTCACGCAGGCCCGCGGCCTGAGCAGCGCGGAAGTGTCGGACGCGCTCGACTATTTCGGTTTGCCCGGCAGCGTGCCCGGCCTCGTCCCTGTGGCGGGACCGCGGCGCCTGTTCGGCCCCCCCTTC
>NZ_LNCE01000030.1:0-42048 GCF_001445815.1 Janthinobacterium sp. Ant5-2-1
GAGATGCACCGCGCGGCTTTTTATCGTGCAAGTGGATGGTAGGTCGGATTAGCGGCGCGCAGCGCCGCGTAATCCGACACAGCAGCACATCAATACGTATTAAGCGCCTTGGCAAACTTCACGATCCACAAACGGCTTGGACGCTCGCGGTCGTCGCCGCGCGCCACGCGGATGGTGTTGGCGGCGTTGCAACCGGCCGCGCTGCTGGTGACGATGGTGCCGTTCGCATCGACCGTGCACTTGGTCACGTCGGCGCCATCGACTTCCACGCCATTCGCGTCAAAGACCTTGGTTTTCAGGCCGAAGTCATTGTCGTTGGCCAGCGCGATGGTGGAGTCGTCGATCAGGGTCAGGCCCTCGGCCTTTTCCGCCGCCCAGCCGATGGCGTTCAAGTCCAAGAGCAGGGTTTTCTTCAGCGGTGTGACGGTGGCCCAG
This sequence comes from Janthinobacterium sp. Ant5-2-1, assembly GCF_001445815.1. Lineage (NCBI taxonomy): Bacteria > Pseudomonadati > Pseudomonadota > Betaproteobacteria > Burkholderiales > Oxalobacteraceae > Janthinobacterium > Janthinobacterium sp. Ant5-2-1. The sequence goes on from NZ_LNCE01000030.1 coordinate 436, forward strand.
TCGGCGCCATTGACGGCCACGCCGCCCATGCTGCTTTTTTCCAGGTCCGACGTCGTCGCGTTGAAGGCGGCGGCCGCGATGTCCGTGGCGCCCTTCAGTTCAACCAGCATCAGTTTATTGAACACCTTGCCCGACGGCGCGGCGCCCTGCTCGATGACGAGGAATTTGCCGCCGCCCAGCGCCACCATGTCGCCCAGCTTGGCGTTGCCCGTGCGGCCATCCTGGTAGTCGGCCGCATTCAAGGGATACGCATACATCTTGCCGCTGGTGCCCGTCGTCGGGTCGAATTCGATCCAACGCGTGAAGCGGGCGAAGCGCTCGACCTGTTCATTCTTCTTCGTCACCGAATATGGTGCGCTGCCGTCGGACAGGGGGCTTTGCAGGAAGGCGTACAGCTTGTCGTTGCTCGTATCGAGCGCCATGCCTTCCATGCCGCGGTTGGCGCGGCGCTTGGCGAACAGCGCCGGCAAGCCCTTGCCCGGCTCGTACTTGGCCTGGATGATGCCGGTGGCCGCGTCGATCTTGACGATGAACGGACCGTATTCGTCGGACACCCACAGCGCGTTGCGCTTTGTATCGACGACGATGGACTCCGAATCGAGGCCGCCCGCATTGAAGACAGCCTTGCCGGTGGCGTCGAACTTCATCGCATCCATGACGGGAATCTCGGCCGAATTGCCGACGGCGCCAACTGGCACGGGCAAACCCGAGCTGTTGACGGTGGCCGATACCTTGATCGGCGTCGACGAACTCAGGACGGCGCCGTTCTTGCCCACAGTGAGCACGCCGAACGAAGGCGTAAAGCTCGGCGACGGGAATATCTTGCTGCCGATGGTGCCCTTGCCCGATGGATCGGGCACGAGCGGGCCATCGCCGTTCGGACCCCGGTCCGTCAAGCCATAGAATTCCAGGTCGCCGGCCGCATTCTTGCCCTTGTAGGCCAGGCCCGAACCATACGATGGCAAAAAGCCGTTCGGGAATTCGCCCTTGATCTTGGCGTTGGCGCCTTCGTACGGCACGTAGAACTTGCTGTCCGCCTGGATCTGGTAGCGCGTCACCGTCACTTTGACTTCGCCGACCGGATTGGCTTGCGTCAGCGCCTCGTTGACGGGCGCGCCCGCTTTCGAGGCCAGGGTGTCTTCGAAATGCTCGCGCACGAGGGCGCGGCGCTCCGCATCGACCGTGCGGCCGGCGAATTTAGCGCCCACGGCCGCCAGATGCGCGGACAGGGCCGCGTTGAAGACGGCCGGTGCGGTGGCGAAATCGAGCGTCTTGCCGGCCAGCGCAGCCTTTACTTCCGCCGTCAGCTTGATGCCGTTCGACGGATCGCTGTCCTCGTCCAGCAATTGCAGCGCCAGCAGGCGGTTGACGACCTTGTCGTCCGCCACGTTGGTGCTGGCGGCCAGCGCCAGCGGCGTGACGACGGCGCTGCACGGCGCCGAGCCCAGGGCCAGGCCGCCCACGCTGAAGGCTACCGTGTCGCCCGGGTTGCAAATGAATTCGCCCTTGGCATTGGTGCTGGCCTTGGCCGCGCTGCCAGCCACGTAATCGAGGCCTTCCACCGCGCCGTCGAGGAACACGCCCGTCTGCGCCACGGGCTTGGCCGGCTCATTGTGGCTGTCGCTGCCGCCACAGGCGGCCAGGGCCAGGCCGGCGGCGATGGCCAGCAGGGTCAGTTTCGGGGTGGACGTTACGGCAGTCTTCATGCATTCCTCGGCTAGGGTGGGATTGAAGCCGTGGAGGATAACTGTTCAAAGTGACAAGCCCATGACAGGCATCACGGCGGTGGCGTATCCGCAACAGGCCCGCCGATGCCGCCAAAGCGTCCATCGGCCTGGCGCCGGAATTCCTTCGGCGTGACGCCCTTCACCTGCAAAAAGCGCCGGTTGAAGTTGGCCACGTTCTGGAAACCCACGTCGTAACAGACGTTGGATACGTATTGATCCGTATCCATCAGCAGCTGGCAAGCCTTGTTGATGCGCAGGCGGTTCATGAAATCCGTGAAGCTGTTGCCCGTCGCCTTGCGGAAGAAGCGCGAGAATTTACTCAGCGACATGCCCACCTGCTCGGCCAGCATTTCCGCCGAAATCGGCTCGCGGTAATTGTCCGTGATGTAATTGAGGACGGCATTGACCTTGGCCAGGGTGGCGTCATCGTCATACGAGCGCAGGGAGGCGCTCGACAGCAAGCGGTAATTGGCCGTGCGCGCCAGCTTGCTCATCAGCTGGACGAATTCGGCGAAGCGCTCGGCGCCATGCGTGGCGCGGATGCGCGCCAGATGCTGCTCGGCCTCGTGACCCATGTCGAAAAACTCCACGCCATAGCTGGAGCGCTCGAGCAGCGGCAGCAGCTCGCGCAATTCGGGAATCACGCGCGCGGCGCCCGCCAGCGGTGCGTGGGCGAATTGCACGATCATGTCGCGCAGGGCCACGCCGCCTTCCGGCATCACGTTGGATATCCAGTTATGCGGCAATCGCGGCCCCGTCAGCACCAGGTGGCCCGGCGAAAACTCACCTATATAGTCGCCCACGAACAATCGCCCGCTGGTGGCGACGATCAGGTGCAGCTCATACTCTTCATGGCAGTGCCAGCGCACGCGCGAGCTGGGATAGCCATGTTCCAGGTAATTGATGATGCCGTCGTAGCTTTCGCGTTCCAGTTCGGGCGCCTTGCGCTCGCTGTCCTTCTGCCATCGGTATTCCATGCTTGTCTCTCCCAGGCTGTCCCCGCCTGTGCCATCCAATGTACCTCAAAAAGCGTCACTCGCCAAAGCGGCCCAGCGCCTGCTGGCGAAATTCCTTTGGCGTCATGCCCTTCAATTCCAGGAAGCGCCGGTTGAAATTGGCCACGTTATTGAATCCCGCCTCGTAGCAGATGTTGCTGACGTAGCGCTCCGTCTCCATCAGCAGCTGGCACGCCTTGTTGATGCGCAGGCGGTTGACGAAGTCCGTGAAGCTGTTGCCCGTGGCGCTGCGAAAGAAGCGCGAAAACGTCCGCTCGGGCATGTCCACCTGCTCGGCCAGCTGCTTCAGCGAGAACTGACTGCTGTAATTGTGCACGATGTAGTTGATGGCGGAACTGATGCGCGCCAGCGCCACGTCGTCGTCGCTTGACTGCATCGGCACCGTCGACAGCAGCTGGTAGTCGCTGGTCTGCGCCAGCTCGCCCAGCAGGGTCAGAAATTCGATGAAGCGCGGCAGGCCGCTGCTGTCGCGGATGCGCCGGAAGCGCCGCAACGACTGTTCGCTGACGCCAAAGAATTCCACGCCGTGCAGGGCGCGCTGCAGCAGCGGAAAAACATCCTTCAATTCAGGAATGGCGGCGGCCATCGACGCCAGCGGCGCATGCGAAAACTGGACCACCATGTCGCGCAGGGCCACGCCTTCGGGCGGCGTGTCGAGCGAGACCCAGTTGTGCGGCACGCGCGGCCCCGTCAGCACCAGGTGGCCGGGCGTGAACTGGCCGATGTAGTCGCCGACGAAGACCTTGCCGCTGCTCTCGACGATCAGGTGCAGCTCGTACTCGTCGTGATAATGCCAGCGCACCAGCGCATTCGGAAAGCCGTGCTCGAGGTAGCGGATGAAGCCGAAACTGCCTTTTGGCTCGAAGCCGGGCGTGGCGTCGCGCTGCTGTTCCAGCTCCATCTGCGGCAGTGAGGCATCGGCTTTGCGTGGCATGGCGCGCCCTCCCCGTCAGGTCACGATCTGTTCCAGCGCTCCGCGCGCCCCCAGCCCGTACAGGCTGGCCAGCGCTTGCTCCACCGCTTGCGTGAACGCTGGCGTGTCGCTCAAGTCGCCGAACAGCTCCCGCAGGGACAGCAGCGCCGCAGCGTCCGCCCCGCCCTGCAGCGCCAGCGCGCGCAGGCGCGCCGCATACGGGTCGTTCAGGGGCATCTCGCGCCCCTGCTCGTCATGGCCCTCCAGGTAGCGGAACCAGCAGGCCACGGTAAACGCCAGCAGCTTGATGGCGCCGCCCTGCCCCAGCGCTTCGCGCACGGACGGCAGCACGAATTTCGGGATGCGCGCCGAGCCCTCCGTGCCGATGCGCGCCAGCTGGTCACGCACGGCCGGATTCGAGAAGCGCTCGATCAGGGTATCTTTATAACTGGCCAGGTCGACGCCTTCCACTTCGTCCAGCAGCGGGGTGACCTCGTCATCCATCATGCGCCGCACCAGTGCGCGGATGCCAGGATCGCCCATCGCTTCGTGCGCAAACGTGTAACCGAGCTGCATGCCGATGTAGCACAGGGCCTGGTGGCTGGCATTCAAGAGGCGCAGCTTCATCTTTTCATACGGCAGCACGTCGTGCGTCATCTGCGCGCCCACATTTTCCCAGGCCGGCCGGCCCTGCGGGAATTCGTCTTCGATGACCCACTGGCGGAACGGCTCGCACACGACGGGCCAAGCATCGACGATGCCGAAGCTGTCGCGCACGAGCGCCCGGTGTTCATCCGTGGTGGCTGGCGTAATGCGGTCGACCATGCTGTTGGGGAAGCTGCCATCGGTGGCCAGCCAGCGCGCCAGCTCGAGATCGCGCAGGGCGACAAAGGCCAGCAGCATCTTGCGCGTGACGTCGCCATTGTTTTGCAGGTTATCGCAAGACATGATGGTAAACGGCGCCAGGCCACGTTGGTGGCGCAAGGCCAGCGCGGCGGCCAGGTAGCCGAACGAACAGCGCGGCGATTCCGGATGCGCCAGTTCATGCACGATGTCGGGGTGAGCCGCATCGAATTCGCCCGTGCCCTGGTTCACGTAATAGCCGCCCTCGGTGATGGTCAGCGCGACGATGCGCGTGCCGGGGTCGGCCAGCTTTTCCAGCACGGCTTGCGGGTCGTCGGGCGCATACAGGTAGTCGCCGATGCAGCCGATGATGCGGGCGGAGTCGCCGGCCGCGCTGCGCTCGACCACCGTGTACAAGCCATCCTGCGCCCGCATGGCGTCGCGCATGGCCGCGTCATGCGCCAGCAAGCCCACGCCGCAGTATCCCCATTCCACATTGCCGGGCAAGGCCAGCAAATCGTCGAGGTAGACGGCCTGGTGGGCGCGGAAAAAACCGCCCACGCCGATGTGCACGATGCTGGGCACGAGCGTCTCGCGCACGTACGCGGGCACGGTAACGGTGGCCGGCAGCTTTGCCAGGTTCGCCGGTTTCAGTTCAATGGCGCTCATTTCAAACTCCCTTGGCGGCGGCATAGGTCTTGCCGGCGCGGTCAAAATAATGGACGCAGCCCGGCTCGAACGTCAAATGCGTCTGCTGGCCCGGCTGCAGGCTGCTGCGCTCGGCGCCGCGCGACACCACCTGCACGTTGTTCGGCAAGCGCACATAGGTCAGGGTTTCCACGCCCAAGGATTCCACCAGGTCGACGGTGACGGGCACGCTGCCCGGCTGCGCCGCGCCCAGGTGTACGTGTTCGGGACGGATGCCGACAAAGCCGTCCGCCTGCGCCGCGCCGCCCGCCTGCGCCAGCAGCTGCGGCGCCGCATCGGCCGGCACCACGTTCATGCTGGGCGTGCCGATGAATTGCGCGACAAAACGGTTCGCGGGGCGGTCATACAATTCCAGGGGCGAGCCATGCTGCTCGATCTGCCCGTCGCGCAGCACCACCACCCTGTCGGCCAGGGTCATCGCTTCGACCTGGTCATGCGTGACATAGATGGTGGTGGCGCCCAGTTCGCGGTGCAGCTTGGCGATCTCGATGCGTGTCTGCACGCGCAAGGCCGCATCGAGATTCGACAGCGGTTCATCGAACAGGAACACTTTCGGGTCGCGCACGATGGCGCGCCCGATGGCCACCCGCTGGCGCTGGCCGCCCGACAGTTCCTTCGGCGTGCGCTCCAGGTATTTTCCCAGGTCGAGGATGGCGGCCGCCTTGTCGACTTTCTCGCGGATGATGGCGGGATCGACGCCAGCCAGTTTCAGCGCGAACGACATGTTCTGGAACACCGTCATGTGCGGATACAGCGCATACGATTGAAAGACCATCGCCAGGTCGCGCTTCGACGACGGCAGGGCCGTGATGTCGCGCCCGTCGAGCGACAGCTTGCCGCCGTCGGTCGGTTCCAGGCCCGCGATCAGGCGCAGCAGGGTGGACTTGCCGCAGCCGGACGGCCCGACGAAGACGACGAACTCGCCCTGTTTGATCTCCAGGTCAATGCCCTTGATGGCGCGGTGCTCGCCAAAGAATTTTTCGATATTGCTCAATTGAAGGTAGGCCATGGTGTGTGTCTCTATTCTGTAGTTTATTTGACTGCGCCGAAAGTCATGCCTTGCACGAGTTGCTTCTGGCAGAACCAGCCCAGCGCCATGATGGGCGCAATGGCCATCAGCGAAGCGGCCGACAATTTCGCCCAGAACAAGCCTTCCGGGCTGGAATACGAGGCGATGAGCCAGGCCAGGGTGCCCGCGTTGGACGCGCCCAGGTTCAGCGACCAGAACGATTCATTCCAAGACCACACCATGCAGACCAGCGCCGTGGACGCGATGCCGCCCACGGACAATGGCAGCACGACGTGGCGGAATTCATCCCACACGGTGGCGCCATCCATGCGCGACGCTTCGAGGATTTCGCGCGGCAGTTCCTTCATGCTCGTGTACAGCAGCCAGATCATGATGGGCAAATTCATCAGCATGAACATGATGGTCAGGCCGATGCGCGTGTCGAGCAGGCCGAAGTACTGGTAGCAGATATAGATCGGCATCAGGGCGCCCACTCCGGGCATGTAGCGCGAGCTGAGCATGAATTTCAGCAAGCCGATGGTGCCGCCCGTGGGAAAGAAAGCCATCGAATAGGCGGCCGGGATGGCGATCAGCAGGCCGATGGCCGTCGAGAGCACGCTGGTAAACAGCGAGTTCCACGCGTAGCCGAAGTAATTGTCGCGCGCCAGCACTTCGCGGAAACTGTCCAGGGTCGGCGTGAAGAACAGCAGCGGCGGCGTGGAAATGGCCTGCCCTTCCGTCTTGAAAGCCATCAGGCCCAGCCAGAAGATGGGAAAGAACAGCAGCAGCGCGAACAGCCAGGCGGCGGCCGTGCGGCTATACAAATTGAGTTTGCTATGCATCAAGGGCTCCTTATTTCGACAGATTCTTGCCGATGACGCGCATCAGGAAGAAGGCGGCGATGTTGGCGATGAGCACGGCGAACAGGGCGCCGGCCGAGGCCGCTCCCACGTCATACGACAGCAGTGCCTGCTGATAGATCATGAAGGTGATGGTGGTCGTGTCGAAGCCGGGACCGCCGCCCGTGGTGGTAAAAATTTCCGCAAAGATCGACAGCAAAAAGATCATCTCGATCATCAGCACCACCGAGACGGCGCGGCCCAGGTGGGGAATGTAGAGGTAGCGCAGCTGCTGCAGATAGGTGGCGCCATCCATGCGCGCCGCTTCCAGCTGCTCGCGGTCCATCGACTGCAGGGCCGTCATGAAAATCAAACATGCAAACGGCAGCCATTGCCACGAAACCATCATGATGATGGAAAACAGCGGGTGGGCCGACAGCCAGTCGACGGGCGTGGCGCCAAAGAACAGACTGATTTGCGCGAACAGGCCGTAGATCGGATTGAGCAGCATGTTCTTCCACATCAGGGCATTGACGGCCGGCATGATGAGGAAGGGCGAAATCAGGAGCACGCGCACGACGGCGCGCCCCGGGAAGGCCTCGTTGATCAGCAGCCCCAGCGCCGTGCCCAGCACCACCGTGACCAGCATCACGGAAAACAGCAGGGTAAACGTGTTCTGCAAGGCCGGCAGGAACGAAGCATCGGTAAAGAAAAAGTGAAAATTGGCCAGGCCATGGAAAGGATGGCCGCTCGGATCGAGCATGGAATAGCGCACGAACGCGTAATACAGGGTGATCAGCAGCGGGATCACGGAAATGACGGAGACGGCGACCACGGCCGGCGTCAGCAAAGTCCGGGGGATAATGCGTTTCATAGGATTCTCTTGAGACGTGAGGTGAGTAATTGATCTCGCGCAATAGCAAGGCCAGTCACGTCACCTGTTTTACAAACCAAACGGCACAGCAAAGATGCCTGGCAAAACCGTAGCGAGCGACAGTGATTTGTGGCCGAGAAGCGCAACCGTACTTTAGTACGGTGAGCATCGCCGGCCGCAAAGCGCGACGCGCAGTAGGTTTGGTCAGGCTATCTTCCTACTTGTAGTACCCGCCTTTGCGCATCTCACGCTCCGCCGTCTGCTGCGACAATTCCAGCGCCTGGTCCACCGTCACCTTGCCCAGCAATGCTGCCGCCATCTGCTGGCCCGCTGCCACGCCGATCACCTGGAATTCGGGAATCGACGCGAATTGCACTCCCACGTACGGCGATGGCGGCAAGGTGCTTTGCACGGCGCGCGTGGTGGCCAGGGCCTTGCCTTCGGCGGCGGCAAATTTCGCCACTTTCTGGAACTCGGGGCTCGCATACGTCGACTTGCGCGTGCCTGTCGGCACGTTGGCCCAGCTCGTTTCCTTGGCCACCAGTTTCACGTAGTCGGGCGACGTGGCCCAGTTGATGAAGCGTTGCGCTTCGTTCGGGTGCTTGGAGCTGGCTGGAATCGCCAGCGACCAGATCCACAGCCAGTTGGCGCCCCGCTCCGTCACGCCGACGGGCGACTGGGCGAACGCCACCTTGTCGGCCACCTTGCTTTGCTTGGGATCCGTGATGAAGGAGGCGGCAATCGTCGCGTCGATCCAGATGCCGCACTTGCCCTGGTTGAACAGCGCCAGGTTTTCATTGAAACTGTTGGCGGCCGCGCCCGGCGGGCCGTATTTCTTCATCAGGTCGACGTACATGTTGACGGCGTCCTTCCACGGCTTGCTGGTAAATTGCGGCTTCCATTTCATGTCGAACAGCTGGCCGCCGTAGGAATTGGCCATGGTGGTAATCAACGCCATATTATCGCCCCAGCCCGGCTTGCCGCGCAGACAGATGCCGTACACGCCGTTGGCCGGATCGTGCAGCTTGGCCGCCACGTCGCGCAGCTGGTTCCAGGACGGGCGGTCCTCGATCGTTACACCCGCTTTTTTGACGAGGTCGCTGCGGTACATGATCATCGAGCTTTCACCATAGAACGGCGACGCGTACAGCTTGCCGTCGCCGGACAAGCCTTCGCGGATGGCCGGCAGCAAGTCGTCGATATCGTATTTGGCGTCCGGCTTGATGGGGATCAGCCAGTTTTTCTTGCCCCAGATGGGTGTTTCATACAGGCCGATGGTCATCACGTCGAACTGGCCGCCCTTGGTGGCGATATCGGTGGTCATGCGCTGACGCAAGACGCCCTCTTCCAGGGTCACCCATTTGAGCTTGATGTCGGGATTGGCTTGCTCGAAGAACTTGCTGAGCTTTTGCATTTCGATCATGTGGCCGTTGTTGACGGTCGCGATGACCAGGTCGGTGGCGGCAAAAGCGGACGAAGCGAAGCAGAAAGCGCCGGCGCACAGCGCGGCAATGGCGGAACGTTTCATTGTGTGTCTCCAGTGTTTTTTGTCGTTGGCAATGCTCAGGTACTTAGCACCACGACCACAATGTAGCACCGGACTTTGATACTTTCTGATACTCCAAAACCGCAATTCGATACTCCTTTGCAAGCCTGCCATGCGCAAGAGTATCGATATGTGGCAAAAACAACACTCTGAAAGAAAGTATCAGTACTTGCACGTTTTGTATCAGGGTGGTTAAAAAAGCGCTGCTAGACTTGGTTTTCGGCATTAGACCGTGTGCGGCGACCACCTTCCGGGGCGTCACCGCTACCACCAACATTCTTCTGGAGACCGCATGAATCGCACTGCATTGAAAACTTTACCTGCCCTGCTCCTGGCCATCGCCAGCGCTTCCGCCATGGCCGACCCCATGTACCCATCCGACTCCGAAGGCTTCCACGGCTACCTGCGCGCTGGCGCCGGCAGCAATACCTCGGGCGACGGCGGTTCGCAAGGCTGCTTCGGCCTCGGCGGCAATACCATGAAATATCGTCTGGGCAATGAGTGCGACGCCTACACGGAATTCGGCTACACCAAGTCTGTCGCCAAGTCCGGCGGCGTGAACTACCTGGCCACCATCTGGGTCAACGCTTACGCGCCAAACTCGGATTTCGGCGACAACAAACTGGGCATCGTCAAAGCCTATGTCGAAGCGCAGGGACTCGATTTCCTGAACGGCGGCACGGCCTGGATCGGTAAGCGCTTCTACTACCGTCCTGACATCCACATGCTGGATCTGCAATACATCAACATGAACGGCACGGGCGCCGGCCTGGACCGCATTCCTGCCGGTCCTGGTAAATTCTCGTATGCCTTCTTCAAGGACAACGACATCAACGACCGCAATGCCGACGGCACCATCCGTGGCACCAAGTCGGCCGTGCGCCAGAACTTCATCTACGGCGAGATCCCCGTCAATGAAAACGGCACCCTGGACCTGGCCGCGACCTACATCATCGGCGAAGGCAAGGACACCGACGCTTTTGGCGAAAAGCACAACGGCTGGCAGTTGTCGGCATTCCACCGTCAAGGTAAGGTATTTGGCGGCGGCAATACCTTCGGCGTGCAGTACGGCGTCGGTCCTGGCACGGGCAAGGGCGCGCAGTTCGGCGCATCGGGCGACACCGGTTTCGGTTCGGACGTGAAACGCACGCGCATCTTCAATGACATGGCGATCCAGCCGATGGCCAACTTCGGCATGGAATTTGTCGCCCTGTGGCAAAAAGACGAGTCGAAAGCCACCGGTTCCTCGACCTGGACCTCGGTCGGCGTGCGTCCCGTGTACGCCTTCACCGACAACTTCAAGCTGGTGGGCGAACTGGGCACGGACCGCGTGACGCAATCGGGCGGCCAGCCAGCCAAGCGCTTGACCAAGCTGACCATCGCACCGACGATCTCCGCCGGTCCTGGCCTGTGGTCGCGTCCTGAACTGCGCGCTTTCGTGACGTACGGCAAATGGAACGATGCGGCCACCGCCTCGGTCAACGCGTCGAACAACGGCGGCCCGATCTACAACAACAATACCAGCGGCACGTCGTATGGTTTCCAGGTAGAGACCTGGTTTTAAGCCAGCTTAACGGCAGCCATTGAAAAAGGGCGGAACCTCGGTTCCGCCCTTCTCTGTTTACACTACCGGATTCAACTTACGGCAAGGCCACCGGCAGTTCCGGATACTCCTGCGTCAGCGCATACTTGGTGCCGCCCACGGTCACCGTGTAATTGGCCGGTCCCGAGATCGGCAGGCGGTAGTTCAAGGTCAGCGCCACGGAGCCGCCCGGCGCCAGCGATTGCCAGGCAGGGATCGCGAAGCGGGCCCGGTTGTAGTTCTTCGTGAAGCCGCCGATATTGTTCGGCCCCGTGTAGCCGGCATTGATCACCGTCAAGCCGAATCCGGACTGGTCGCTCATGTCCGATGGCGCCGACACGGGATAGTCGAACTCCACCACGGTGCCGCCCGGCAGGGTCGAGGCCGTGTTGTTCTTCACCGTCATGACGGGATTGATGGGGAAGTTGTTGTCGCCCAGCTTCCAGCCGCCCAGGGTGATGCTGACATTGGCCGCCGTGCCCGGCATGGCGATTTCGGCGCGCTTGTTGCCGTACACGCCAGCCGTGCGGAAGGCCTGGTACAGCACGTCCGTCAGGGTGGTGCCCATGAAGTACTCGCCCTTGCCGCCATTGCGCGTGGCATCCCAGGCATAGTCGCCCGCCATTTCCCAGATCATCACGCCGCCGATATTGTTGTTGACGATGTACTGGGCCTTGGCCGCGATCGACTGCGTGGTTTCCGTGGAAATGAACACTTTCTTGGTCGCATTCCACAGCCACGGCGCCACCATGGTGCTGCTGTAGTACGGCACATAGGTGCCCACCAGCGCCTTGTCCGTGACTTTATAGGCGTCCAGGTAGCTCGGCACGATACCGTTTTGCAAGTTCAGCGCATGCCAGATGGGGTTGCCGCCGCCTGGGGTCGGTTTACCTTGCGAGTCGAGGTCGTACCAGACGTTGTCGATGCCGGTGGCGCCCATGCCGCAGGTTTTTACGCCCGCGCAAGTGACCGTCGAATTGGTCAGCGCCGTCGTGCCCCACAGGCCATTCGTGCCGCCCGTCACATCCTTCCAGCCGCGCGTGTAGAACGGAACGCCGATATTGATGCGCCCCGCCTGCATGGCGCCCCGGTAATAGCGGTAGGCCCAGTCCGTATTCAGGTAGCCGATGTTCTGGTACTGGTAGGCATTACCGGCACGCAATTCGCCATCGTTGCCGTCGTCAAACAGCGCCGCGTTTGGTCCCACGTACTGGTTCCACGCGCCGTGCAAGTCGTAGGTCATCAGGCTGGCGTAATCGAGATATTTCAATCCCGACATATTTTCCTCGCCGCGCAAGACCCAGCCCGAAGCGGAGCCGGCGATGGTCAGCAAGTAATACTTGTTGTCCTGCACGGCCGCTTCGTCGAGCTTCTGGCGCAGCACTTTCAGCAGCACGTTGTAGCTCGTCATCAAACCGGCCAGGCGCGGTTTCGAGACGGCGAAGTCGTTCGGATTTCCCGCTTCATTGTTGGTGGTCGGATGTTCGTAATCGACATCGACGCCATCGAAGAAGTTGTACTGGCGCACGAAGGCCACCATGGAATCGGCCAGGGTGTTGATGCCGGCCGTGTTGATGCTGCCATCCGCATTCGTCGTGGCCGTGTAGAAGCCGCCGCTGCCGGCCCAGCCGCCCACGGAAATCATCAGTTTCACGCCCGGATACTTCTTCTTGTATTGCGCCAGCAAATTGAAGTGGCCCTTGTACGGCAGGGACGGGTCCATGGCCGCGGCCGGCACGTTCGGCCACGTGAGGCCCGTATCGGGATTGGCCGCGCCGCTGCCGATGGCGATTTTCGACGTCGCCGGGTCGACGGAAGCGAACGCATAGTTCAGGTGGGTGATCTTGTCCCATGGCAGGTTATTCACCAGATACGTGGGGCTGCCATCGACGCCCGTGCGCCAGCTGGCAAAATAGCCGACGATGCGCCGGTTCAAGCCATTGCCCAGCACTTCGCGGCCATTTGCGTCGTACACCTTGCAGTACGGCACGTTCGGTACGGCCGAGATGAGACCGTCTGGACGGCAAGCCGTGGGCGTGGGCGTCGGTGTCGGCGTTGGTGTCGGTGTTGGCGTTGGTGTTGGTGTTGGTGTTGGCGTTGGTGTTGGTGTTGGTGTTGGTGTTGGTGTTGGTGTTGGTGTTGGTGTTGGTGTTGGTGTTGGTGTTGGTGTTGGTGTTGGCGTCGGCGTTGGTGTTGGCGTCGGCGTCGGGGTTGGAGTCGGCGTATCCGTCACAGCCCATGGCCCCCACTGGTCGGCGGCGCTGGGGACATTGCCCTGCGTCCACCATTTTGCCTTGTAGGTGACGCCCTGGTAAAGCACGCACTGGCCGCCCGTGTAGACGGTGGCGGCATCCCAGACGGCGCACGCTTCCACGGCGGCGAGCAAGGTGTTCGGGGTGGCGGTCGTGCCGTCCTGGCCGCCGCCTCCGCAAGCGACGAGCACGCCGCTGAGCAGGGCCATCAATAATGCATTCGATTTCATGTTGTATTGGTCTCCGTTATGGTTTTACAGCTTGTACGTTGTGAGCTGTTGCAGGCCCCTCGAGGGGCTCTTGTCAACTGTTATCCCTGGCTGGCTGGTCCTGCCTTTACTGCTACTGCAACTTCACATTCCAGTTGGCTTCCACGCATTTCACGTAGTTCCCGGCCAGCAAGGCGCTGTACGGGGTTTGATAGCTGACCAGCTGGCATTGGTTCTCGCCACCGGCGCTCCAGTTCTTTTCCCAATAAATGTTGTAGGAAGCGGAACTGGCCGGGGTGAAGCGCTGCATGTTGGCGCAAGACAATTGTTCGCCGGAATAATCCCAGCCCATGTCGGCGGCAAACTGCTTGTAGTAATCGATGCGGTTTTGCGCGGCCTGCTTTTCCGTGCCCTGTCCGCATTCGGCGTTGATGATCATGATGGTGGTGGCAAAGTTATTACCGGCGCCAGCCGTCGTGTCGGCCGCGTTCGGCACCCACGTGCCGTCGAGCACATGCAGCATCGACGGTTTCGGCGGTTGCGGATAGACAAAGAAGAACGTGGCCGACGCCAGGTTCAGCCAGGTCGACGCCACCAGGTCCGGATTCTTCAGCAGCACGGACTGGTCGCCGTCATGCATGGCTTGCGAGAAGGGACCGTAGTTGTAGTTGTACGACAGCTGCTTGGCGCCGCGGCCGAAATATTTCTTGAAGCTGCCGTCCGCATTCTTGCCGCAGGTCCAGACCTTGTTGAAGACGGGATCGGCGCACTCGACGTTGTAGCCGCAGCCGGCGCCCGTCTCGTCGCAGCCCAGCTCGCGCAGATACTTCAAGCCCTGGCGCCATTGCGGCAGCGGGCTGCTGGCGTTATGGTCGCCCGTTTCCTGCACGAAGTGGGCGAACATGGTGGCCAGGCTGTGGCGGCAGATGGCGTCCGCATTGCGCCCGTCGCTGTAGTCGTCGCACACGGCGGGGAACTTGGCCACGGCTTGCAGGAAGCGCTGGTAGGTGTAGCTGGCGTCGCGCGCGGCAAAATAGTAATCCCATTTCGCCGCCGGCAGCAGGCGCTCGACCCGCTTGACGTTGAGCGGGTTGCTGGCCAGTCCCGGCTGCACGGCCTCGACGGCCGTATTGCCCAGGGTACGGATCGACGCCTTGACCTTGCGGAAGAAATCGTTGTTCGTCAGCGCCGCCTCGTTGGCCTCGGCCTGGGCCTTGGTGGGAATGCCAGGCGTTGGCGTTGGCGTTGGCGTTGGGGTCGGTGTCGGCGTTGGAGTGGGCGTTGGCGTCGGGGTGGGCGTCGGGGTTGGAGTGCTCGTATCGAGGCTCCACGGTCCCCACTGGTCGTTGTTCGGCGCCGTGCCCTGCACCCACCATTTGGCCCGATACACCTTGCCGTCATAGACGGCGCACTGGCCCGCCGTGTAGACGGCAGCGGCGCTCCAGGCCGCGCAACTGTCGCTGGCGGCCGTGGCGGCCAGCAGGGTCGATGGGGGTTCGGTGGTGGAATTGCCGCCGCATGCGAGCAGCGCGCTGCCCAGCAGGCCAGCCATCAATGGCGAGGCCAGCCGGCTAATTTGCCGTGTCTTCACAATGTCTCCTGAACGTTATACGAAAACTATCGAAGTAGCTTTTTATGTTGTACGTAAAGAAAGCACAGCGAAGCATCGGCTTTCTGCACAGAGAATGCGACGCCCTAAATTGGTAGTCAAGTGGTTTTATATAACGGTGTTTTTTACAGTACCAGTGCTGTTGACCGCTGCGTTGGCAAGCGATGCGGCGGTGAATGAGACAGGTAAAAAAAAGCCCGCTGCGCAATGGCAGCGGGCAATACCGCGCAAGATGGGTGAAAGCAAGTGGTATTAAGGGTTGCCGCGCGTCCGGGACAACCTTATCTGTTCAGCACGTACTTCGCCAGGGCCGCAGCATCGGCTGCACTGAGCTGGCTGAATGGCGGCATGGGCACGGGGCCCCATTTGCCGGCGCCGCCATTGCGGATATTCGCCGCCACGGCAGCGACTCCGTCCTTGCCCTTGTACCTGGCCGCCACCTCCGCAAAGCCGGGGCCGACCACTTTCTGGTCGAGGGCGTGGCAAGCCATACAGCCGTTCGTCGCCAGCAAGGTCTTGACATCCTTGCCGCTGGCGGCCGGGGCAGCGGCGGCAACGGGTTTGGCGATGACCGCGCCCGGTGCAACGGCGCCCCGCTCCACGCCATAGGTTTTCACCAGGTAATCGACCATGGCCGGCACGTCCGCGTCGTCAAACTGGGCGCCGAACGGCTTTTTCATCTTCTTGACGGTCGCTTCCCAGTAGGCGCGCGGCGAAGCGGGCGGCTGGCTCGATGCATACTGGGCCGCGTGGCATGTCATGCAGTTGCGCTGCACAAGCTGGTAGCCGGGCAATTCGCTGGGTTTGTAGGTCGCCGTTTCCGGCGGCAAATGGATTTCCAGCGCGCACGCGCCACCCGCCGCCGACAGTGCCAGCGCGGCAAACAAAATCTTCATATGGTTCTCCTCACACTGCCTGGATGCGCGTGGTTTCCACCACGTTGCGCATATAACCCATGGGATTCCACAGGGCTTTCATGGGCTGGCTCTGGCCGATGCGGTTGACGGCGCGCACCATCAGCACGTGCTTGCCCTTGCGCGGCGCCTTCATGACCATCGTCCATTCGCGGAACGAAAAGCGTCCCAGGTCCTTGCCCAGCTTCGCCTCCTGCCACGTCTGGCCGCCGTCCACCGACACGGCTACCTCGCTGATGCCTTGGCCGCCATCAAAAGCGATGCCGCGCAGGGCCAGGTCGCGCCCCGCCTTCACTTGCGCGCCATCTTGCACGCTGGTAATGAAGGAGCGCACGTTGAGGCGGCTGATCGGCGTCGTCTTGCCCACGGGCGCGCCCGGCTCGATGAAGCCGGAGCCATTGTCGGGAATGCGGTAGCCCGTGCTCATCCAGAAGCCGTCGAACGGCTTGTCGAGCACCGTGATTTCGCTCAGGTGCTTGACCCAGTAAGTGCCATAGAAGCCCGGCACGATCAGGCGCAGCGGATAGCCGTTGAGGAAAGGAATGTCCTCGCCATTCATGGCCCAGGCCAGCATCACGTCGCCGGCCATGATGTGCTCGACGGACAACGCTTTTTGAAAGTCGGGACCATCGCCCACGGGCGGCGTTTCCAGGCCATTGAAGGCGACCTGCACGGCACTGGCCGCAATGCCGGCCCTTTCCAGCACGGTTTTCAGGGGGATGCCCGTCCAGCGGGCATTGCCCATGGCGCCATTGCTCAGCTGCCCGCCATTCGCGCGCGGGGCAAAGAAGCCGCGGCTGTTGCCCGAACATTGCGTGACAGCCACCACGTCGACCGGATCGGCCAGCTGCTTCAGTTCGGCCAGCGACAATTCCAAAGGCGTCTTCACCAGACCGGCGATGCGCAGCCGGTAGCTGCCGCCATCGATGCTGGTGGGCAAGCCACTCCAGTGGTAGCGCACGAAAAACGCATCGTTGGGCGTGATCGCACCCTCGCTGAAGACGCTGAACGGCGTTTCCAGCTGGGGCGGTCGGCTGGTCAGCAGGATCAGCGGGCGCTTTTGCGGAAACGCCACCAGTTCGCGCTCGCCGTTTTCAAATGGCAAGGTGACGGAAGCGGAGGCGGCCAAGGATGGCGCCGCCATGGCGGCGGCGCCCAGGGTGGCCGTCGTGCGCAGGAAGCGGCGCCGGCCTGCGGGCAACAAGGTCGTGTCAGACATGTTTGAGCTCCACTTTGGCTTCGTTGTCACCGTTGCGGTCGTCGTTGACGAGCTTCTTGATGTAGTACATGACGCTCATGATGACCACGCTCAACAGGCCGAACCAGAACGACACGCGCTGCTCCGTATCGGACGACACGCTCATGGCGCCGAGGATCACCAGCATGGCGATGATGGTAAAATACGTCAGGTAGGGGAACAGCCACATGCGCACCTTGATGCGTTCCGGGCATTCGCGTTCCAGGCGGCGGCGCAAACGCAATTGAGATATCGCAATGAGCAGGTAGACGAACAGGATCAGGATGCCGTAGGAGTTGACGATGAAGGGAAACACGAGGTCGGCCGACACATACGATACGGCAATGGCGAAGTAGGCGAACAGGGTGCTGAACAGGATGGCGCGAATCGGCACGCCATTCTTGCTCAGCTTGACCAGGCCCGTGGGCGCATCGCCGCGGCGCGTCAATGCAAAGATCATGCGCGACGAAGCGTACAGGCTGGAATTCAGGGCTGACAGCACGGCCGTCAAAATGATGGCGTTCATGATGTGGGCCGCGTACGGGATATTCATGACGGTCAGAGCACTGACGAATGGCGTGGCGATGGCCGGCGAATCCCAGGGCACGATGCAGACGACAACAAACATGGAGCCGACATAGAACATCAGCACGCGCGTGATGACGGAATTGGTGGCGCGGGCGATGGCTTTGGCCGGGTCCGACGTTTCGGCGGCGGCGATGGTAACGATTTCGGCGCCCGAATAAAAGGCCGTGGCGGCGACGGCGCCACTGAGCACCGGTCCCCAGCCGTGCGGCATGAAGCCGCCGTTGCTCGTCAAAAAGCCCAGAGTCGGGATGCTGTTGGGCAAGCTGCCCGTGATGAACAGGGCGCCGACGAACAGGAAGACGATGATGGCGACCACCTTGATCGAGGCGAACCAGAATTCGAATTCGCCGAACGCTTTCACGGAGAACAGGTTAAGGATGGTCATCGAGACGAGCAGCACCAGGCTGATCGACCACGACGGCACGTCGGGCAGCCAGAAGTTGACGAGCTTGGCGCCGGCGATGGCTTCCAAGGCCACGACGACGACCCAGAAATACCAGTACATCCAGCCGCTCATGAAACCGAGGAATTTCGAGACCTTCGGCTTGTCGTCGAAGGCCAGGCGCGCGTATTCGTAGAAGGAGCCGACCACGGGCAGGGACGAAGCCAGCTCGCCCAGCATGCGCATGATCAGGACGACGAGGCCGCCCGTGAGCAGGAAGGACAGGATGGCGGCCGGGCCGGCGGCCTTGGCGATGACGCCGCTGCCGACAAAGAGGCCGGCGCCGATCACGCCGCCGATGGCGATCATGCTCATGTGGCGTTGCTTCAGCGAGTGCTGCAAGCCGGTACTGTTATGCGATTCGCTAATCATTTGTGTCTCCTAGTAATATCTGAAGCTCGGTGCGCCCTCGCCTGCTGCGGCTGGTTTCAGCCGCGCGGCTTTGTTTTATTTAGGCAACACCGTCAAGCAGCATCGATACATCATCAAATCAGTCTGGTTGGCTGCATGCCATAAGTCAATCTGGAAATGCAGCGGCCCGGCGCGGCGCCCAAGGGGCAATCGCGCTGGAGAGTAAGTACGGGGTATTGCGGGTTATTGCTGAACTATTGCTGCTTTAAAAATGGGAGCGGCGGCAACACTTGTGGCGTGCGCGCCACTCCCAAGAACGTCTTACACCTTGCCCTTCCATGGCACGAGGGTACGTTCGAGGTAACGCATCATCAAATCAAACAGGAAAGCAAAGAAGCCGATCACGATAATGCCCATGATCACCACATCGCTGGCCAGGAACTCGGAAGCGCTGAGCACCATGTAGCCGAGGCCGCGTGTGGCCGCCACCATTTCGCCCGCCACCAGGGTGGTCCAGCCCACGCCGATGCCGATGCGCATGCCGGTGAGGATTTCCGGAATCGCGGCACGCAGAATCACGTGCACGATCACTTGGAAACGGGTGGCGCCCATCGAGTACGCCGCGTGGATTTGCTCCAGCGACACGGAGCTGACGCCGGCGCGGGCCGCGATGGCCATCGGTGCAAAGATGGCCAGGAAGATCAGGTAGACCTTCGAAAACTCGCCAATGCCGAACCAGATGATAACCAGTGGCAAGTAAGCGAGCGGCGGCAGCGGGCGGTAGAACTCGATCAAGGGATCGAAGATGCCGCGTGCCACGCGGTTGACGCCCATCATCACGCCGACGGGAATGGCGAACAGGCACGCCAGGCCAAACGCGCCGAACACCCGCACCAGACTGGCGACAGTGTGTTCCCACAAGGTGGCGCCGCCGAAACCGGTGGTGGCGGCCATGATGAATTTTTCATACACGGCTTGCGGCGACGGCAGGAACAGCGGTTTGACCATGCCGCTGGCCGTCACGCCAAACCACAACAGCAATACAGCGATGACGGTGACGGTGGCGATGCGGCTGGAATTGCCCTGCCCCGGCGCGCCGAACGCTTCGCCGGGCATGGCGCAGCGGGGAGCGAACAGGCGGCCAAAGAAGCCGGCGCGCTTGGCGGTGGTGGGAGGAAATCCCACGGCGGATGGGCTATGCATGGGACACCTCCAGCTCTTTATTGACTGCGCGCTCGTCGCCATAAATGATGTTGAGCACAGTTTCGCGCATCTTGATGAAGTCCGGGCTCGATTTCACGGCGCGCGCATCGCGGCATTCGAGGAAGCGCTTGTTGAAATCGAGTTCATACGTGTGCGTGATGCGGCCCGGGCGGGGCGACATGACGATCAGCCGGTTCGCCAGGAACAGCGCCTCGTCGACGCTGTGGGTGATGAAGAAGAACATGGTGCTGGACTTGGCCCAGATATCGAGCAGCAATTCCTGGATGGTTTCGCGCGTGAGCGCATCGAGCGCCGCCATCGGTTCATCCATCAGCAGCATGGCGGGATTGCTGGTCAGGGCGCGGGCGATGCCCACCCTTTGCTGCATGCCGCCTGACAACTGATAAATCATATTGTCGTGAAAGTCCTTCAAGCCGACCAGCGCCAGGTTTTTTGCCGCCTGTTCGCGCCGCACGGCTTTAGCAACCCCTTGCAGCTTCAAGCCGAATTCCACGTTTTCCATCACGTTCAGCCATGGCAGCAAGGCATGTTTCTGGAACACGACGCCACGGTCGGCGCCCGGCCCTTCCACTTTGTTGCTGCCCAACATGATTTCGCCCTTGGACGGGGCGATAAAGCCCGCCATCAGGCTCAGCAAGGTAGTCTTGCCGCAGCCCGAGGCGCCCAGCGCGACGACGAAGTCGCCGCTATTGATGGTGAGATTAATATTATTTAAGGCATGTACGCGTTCACCGGCCGTCTTGCCCGGATAAATCACGCTGACATCCTTGACGTAGAGATTTTCCATCATGTGCCCCGCATAGGTGTAATCACTTCAGTTCAACGCTCTCTGTTCAGTCAGCGCGCCCGCAGGCGCGCCATCGCACAACGTTTACTTCAGCAGGCCGGCGGCCTGTGCATACCTGGGTGTCACATACTTGGCGTAATCAGTTGCCAGGGTGTCGATCTTGCCTTCGCCCTTGAGGAATTGCGCCGTGGCCAGCAAGGCTTGCGCCACGCCGCCCTTCGCGCCGCCACCGAGCCAGGCCGGCGAAGCCTGCTCCTGCAGCGATGGGTAGGCGTACAGAGCCACGGAAGCGGCCACGTCCTTGGCGGCCGCGCCCGAATGCTTGACGTTGGCCTTCACTTGCGGGGAATCGATGGTCCACGCCTTCGGATTGGCGCGGTAGTCGGCGTCGGCGGTAGCCATCACCTTGACGAACTTGGCCATGAAGTCGGCATTCGCTTCGCCCCAGGCGCGTTCGACGGCCATGCCGTCGAACGTGGCCTTGCCCTTCTTGCTCAATTCGCCGGAAGTGACGAGTACCTTGCCGTTTTGCTTGAGCTTGCTCAAGGCCGGATCCCACACGAAGGCGGCATCGATGTCGCCCCGTTCCCAGGCGGCGGCGATCTGGTTCGGCTGCATGTTGAGCAATTTCACTTCCGTGGGCTTGATGCCCCACGTTTCCAGCGCGAACATGGTATGGAAGTGCGTGGTGGAAACGAAAGGCACGGCGATCTTCTTGCCGCGCAAGTCCGTCGGCTTGGCGATGCCGGCGCCATTGCGGGCCACCATGGCTTCGGCTTCATTGATGTCGTCGATGATCCAGAACAGCTGCAGATCGACGCCGCGGCTGACGGCCGCCGTCAAGGGACTCGAACCGATGACACCGATCTGCACGTCGCCGGACGCCATGCCGGTGGCTACCTTGGCGCCCGAATCGAACTTGCGCCAGTTGATTTTATAGCCGGTGGTTTTTTCCACTTCGCCGCTGGCGATCGCGACGAGGAAGGGACCGTTGATTTCCTGGTAGGCAATCGTCACTTCCTTGCTTTGCGCGAAGGCGGTACCGCTGGAGGCCGCCACTACACCCAGCACCAGGGTGCCGAGGACGGCGCGGCGCATCGTTGAAAAAACCGTTTTGCTCGTATTTGTGTTCATGTCTCACTCCAAGATTTATTGTTATGTGTGAACGTTCGGGCAATATCTGCTCCTTGCGGAACAGGCGCCGCTGGTTGCTCTTTGTCAACCATACGGCGGCTTGGTACGGCTACTGCGATTTAAAACACTTCATCTTTCAGGTGATACCAGCGGTACAAGAAGCGCTGGCCCAGGCGGCGGAACGGGGCGAACGCTTGCGACTCGACCAGTTCCATCATGTTCGGGTACGGCAGTTTCGAATTGAAGATCGGCAAGCCCGTGTCGCTGGCCTTGCCGGCGATGCGCTCGGCCATGCGCCGGCCCGCCTGCGCCGAGTACATGACGCCGTTGCCGCCGTAGCCGAGCGAATAGAAGATCGATTGCTTCGGATCCGGTTGCACGATGCGCGGCATCATGTCGTGGCTGACGTCGACCCAGCCCCACCACGAGTAATCGATGGCGATGCCCGTCAGCGCAGGGAACTTGCGGTGCAGATCGTTGATCAAAAACTGTTTGTACTTCTCGTCCGGCGCGTCGGCGCCCGTGATGGCGCTGCGGCTGCCGATCTGCACGCGGTTGTCCGGCATCAGGCGGTAGTAGTGGCGCAAGATGCGCGTATCCGTGATCACCTGGTGGGTGCGGAAGTTGCACGCCTCGATTTCCGCCGGCGTCAACGGGCGCGTGACGAGCGAGTTGGACAAGATCGGCAACAGGCGGTTCTTCACTTGCGGATGCAGATGCGGCGAGGTGTAGCCGCCCGTGGCCACGGCCACGGAACGGGCACGCACCACGCCGCCCGGCGTTTGCAGATAATGCACGCCGTTGCGCGTTTCCCAGCCCATCACGGGGCTCGACGGGTGCACCTTGGCGCCCAGCGCACGGGCCTTGCGCAGGTAGCCGAACGCCAGCTTGCCCGCATGGATGCCGATGCCTTCCGGCTCGTGCAGCGCGCCGGCCGCTTCCTTGTCGTCGACGAATTCGCGCTTGACGGTGTCGGCGTCGAGGATGCGCGCGTCGTACTTGAAGATCTCGCGCATGATCTTGGCTTCTTTTTCCAGCGCGGGCATGGCTTTCGCCTTATGGGCGATGTACAGGTGGCCGCCCGGCTGCGGCTCGCAATCGATGTCGGCCGTGATCTTCTTGAACGTTTCCATCGCGTCGCACACTTCCGCGTGCAGTTTCAGGGCCGTGTCCATGCCGTAGCGATCAATCCACTGCGAGCGCTTCAGGCGGCCCGTCGTGCATTGCGCCTGGCCGCCATTGCGCGTGCTGCAGCCCCAGCTGACCCGGTTCGCTTCCAGCACGGTCGCCTTGATGCCGTGCTCCTGGGCCAGGAAGATGGCGCAGGAGAGGCCGGTAAAACCCGAGCCGATGATGGCCACGTCGACGTCGATGTCATGCGTGATGGGGCCGTCGTCGGCAGGCGGCTCGCCGGCCGTGCCGATCCAGTAGGTGGGCGCGTAGGCATTGCCGTGGCCGGGGCGCTGGGCCACCAGCGGATCGTAGGCGGGATCGTAGGACGTGCGGGCGGCGGTGCTGGTGCCCAGTACGTCAGATGGGGTGTCGACAGGTTTGTTCATGATCATTCCCGGTGAACGTGCTGGCTCAGGCGGCTTTGTTGCCGGTCGCGACGGGTGGGCGATCCTTGCGGAAGGCATTTTTTACTGCTATCTTGCCGTCGCGGAAGGTGAAGATATCGACCATGCGCGCTTCGATGCGCGTGCCGTCCGCCTTGGTGCCGGCAAACGTCGATTCCGTCACGCCGCGCTCGCCGCTGACGAAGTGCACGGGATTGAGCCAGGCGGCGTCAGGGAAGGTTTGCCAGGCCAGCTCGAAGCCGGCGCGCACGGCGTCGCGGCCAATAAAACTCTTGCCCAGCAGATCAGGGCCGGCCACGGCGTGGAATTCGCAGTCGTCGGCCATGGCAGCCATCAGGGCATCGATATCGTGGCGGTTCCAGGCATCGCCGAACGCTTGCAGGAAGTCAGTGGTGACGGCGTCGGTAGGTACTCGTGTGTTCATTTTTGTCTCCGTGAGTGGAATTTGGTACTTTTCGTTCCGTTTTTTAGTATTTTATTGAATTTAAGCTGAATGCCTGGGCTTGTCAAATCAAATAATTCAAATACCGGGACGGTTTGTATTCTTTATTGAAATAGCGATGCAGAAGTGACAATGTGTGAGAATTTCGTCACAACGCTGTGTCGGATTACGCCGGGCCGAGGCCCGGCTAATCCGACCTACGCCAGCACCACGCGTAGGTTGGGTAGGTTGGGTAGGTTGGGTAGGTTGGGTAGGTTGGATTAGCCCAGAGGGCGTAATCCAACAACACCAGCGCATCAAACGTAATCTTTATACTTGTCCAGATGCCGCACAGGTTTGCTCAGCGCATCGCGGCGGAACGGGTCGCCCAGCTCGCGCGTGCACATGATTTCAATGATGGTCGTCTTGCCTTCATTCATCTGCATGTCGATCGCCTTTTTCAAGGCCGGACCCACGTCTTCCAGCTTGTCGACCGTGATGCCTTCGGCACCCATGGCCCGCGCGATCTCGGCAAAGCTCTGGTTGTCGAGCTCACCGGCAACAAAACGTCGGTTGTAGAAATCGACCTGGTTTTTCTTTTCCGCGCCCCACTGGCGGTTGTGGAAGACCACGGCCGTCACGGGAATGTTGTGGCGCACGCAGGTCATCGTTTCCATCAAGCTCATGCCCCAGGCGCCATCGCCCGCATACGACACGGCCGGACGGTGCGGTGCGGCCACTTTCGCGCCGATGATGGTCGGGAACGCATAGCCGCAGTTGCCAAAGCTCATCGCCGCAAAGAAGCTGCGCGGCTTTTCAAAGCGCAGATAGCTGTTCGCCACCGAGTTGATGTTGCCGATGTCGGTCGACACCATCACGTCTTCCGGCATGGCTTTTTCCAGCTCGCGCAAGACCTGGCGCGGGTGCAGATAGCTGCCAGGCTCCTTCTTTTGCTCTTCGATCATGTCCAGGCTGTACGCATCTTTTTCATGCGTCCAGTTCGTCAATTCCTCTTCCCATGCCGCTTTTTCGGCTTGCACGGTGGCATAGCGCTCGTCGCGCGTCGCGTCGCAGTCGAGCGTCTTGCCGTCCAGGCGTGCCAGGATGGCTTTGGCGGCCGCCTTGGCATCGCCGCAGATGCCCACGGAAATCTTTTTGACCAGGCCCAGCATCTTGTTGTCCGCGTCGATCTGGATGATCTTCGCGTTCTTTGGCCAGTAATCCATGCCGTGCTGCGGCAAGGTGCCGAACGGGCCCAGGCGCGAGCCTAAGGCGACGACAACGTCGGCCTTGGCGATCAGTTTCATCGCCGCTTTCGAACCCTGGTAGCCGAGTGGACCACACCACAGCGGGTGGCTGGCGGGAAACGAGTCGTTGTGCAGATAGCTGTTGACGACGGGGGCACCCAGGCGCTCGGCCAGCGCCTTGCACTCTTCGATGGCTTCGCCCATGACGACGCCGCCGCCCGAGATAATCACGGGGAACTTGGCCTTGGCCAGCAATTCGGCCGCATCGTCGAGGCTTTGTTCGCCGCCGGCGCCGCGGTCCAGGCGGTTCGGCTTTGGAATCTCGGCCTTGATTTCCCCATAAAAATAGTCGCGCGGAATGTTCAGCTGGGTCGGGCCCATTTCCGACATGGCGCGGTCGAAACAACGGCCTGTAAATTCCGCCATGCGGGCCGGATTGGTCACGTGACCTTGGTACTTCGTAAATTCTTCGAACATCGGCAGCTGGTTCGCTTCCTGGAAGCCGCCCAGGCCCATGCTCATGGTGCCCGTCTCCGGCGTGATGATCACGACGGGCGTGTGCGCCCAGTAGGCGGCCGCGATGGCGGTGACGCAATTGCTGATGCCGGGGCCGTTCTGGCCGATGACGACGCCATGGCGGCCCGAGACGCGGGCGTAACCGTCAGCCATGTGGCCGGCGCCCTGCTCGTGCACGACGGGGATCAGGCGGATGCCGGCGGGTGCAAAAATGTCCATCGGGTCCATGAAGGCCGAGCCCATGATGCCGAACATATCGGTCACGCCATTGGCGGCCAGGGTTTCCACGAACGCTTCGGAAGGCGTCATCTTTTGCGGGCCAACGGGGACGGCGGCGGCGGCGGCTTTTTGGTCGGTCATGTCATTCATGGGGTGTCTCCTGGTCTGTGGTGATAAGCTTCGGTTGAATTATCAAAAAACGGTATATTTTGTTCCGAAATTTGATATACAATTCAATTTAAGCGTTCAGCAATCAAAAGTCAAACAGAATTTCGAGGAAACGGTACAATTTGAGTTCGAAAATGAAATAACACTCAGACAGACAACCGAGGCCACCATGGACATGATTTCATCCCCAAAACTTGAGCCGGAAAAACTGGAAGGCGACACGCCCACGATGCGTTTGTTTGCTTTGCTGGAAGTGATTGCCGAAAAAGACCAGTTGCTGTCGCTGCAGGCGCTGGTGGAAGAAACGGGGCTACCGAAACCCACCCTGCACCGCATGCTGCAACAGCTGGAAAGCGTGGGCGTGCTGCAGCGCGAAAGCGATGGCCGCCACTACAGCACGGGCGTGCGCCTGCGCCGCCTGGCGTCGAACCTCCTGATTAACAACACTTTCCATGGCGCCCGCCGCATGGTCTTGCGCCAGCTGGTCGAGGAAGTGGGCGAAAGCTGCAACCTGACGGCCTTCAGCGGCAGCGAAGTGGTGTACCTGGACCGCGTGGAAACGGCGGCCCCGCTGCGCTTCTATCTGCATCCAGGTTCGCGCGTGCCGGCCCACTGCTCGTCCAGTGGCAAGCTGTTCCTGGCGCAAATGACGCCCGTGCAACGACGCCGCCTGCTGGGCCACATGGAATTGACGCGCTTTACGGACAAGACGGAAACGGACCCCGTCAAGCTCGAACGCGAACTGGAACTGGTGCGCCGCAACGGCTATGCGCTGGACGACGAGGAATTCCTGCCCGGCCTGCTGTGCGTGGCCGTGCTGGTGCCGAACCCGAACGGCCGCTCGAACCTGGCCGTGGCCATCCAGGCGCCCATCATCCGCTTGACGCACGACAAAGCTTTACATTTCTTGCCAGCATTGCAGCGCGCCGCGCAAGCCCTGGCCGCCATCGAATCGGAAACCATGCCGACGACGGGCGGGGACGACGACGCATTGCAAACCGGTCATTCATAACCGCCGTAGCGCCCATGCTGCGGTTTCACAGGAGAACAAGGTGCCAGATTCACGCCAACATCCCCCCGCCGCAGCAGCGCAAACCTTGCAGTCCGTGCGCAGCCTGTTCCATATCGACAGCGACCTGCTCGTGCCCGTTTTCACGGAGCGCGACCCGCACGTGCCCGACATCGACCCCGCCTACCGCTTCAACAAGGACGTGACCCTGGCGATACTGGCCGGCTTCACACACAACCGCCGCGTGATGGTGCAAGGCTTGCACGGCACGGGCAAGTCCACGCATATCGAGCAGGTGGCGGCGCGCCTGAACTGGCCTTGCGTGCGGGTCAACCTCGACGGCCACATCAGCCGCCTGGATCTGGTCGGCAAGGACGCCATCGTGCTGCGCGAACAGCAGCAGGTGACGGAATTCCAGGAAGGCATCGTGCCCTGGTCGCTGCAACGGCCCGTGGCCCTGATCTTCGACGAGTACGACGCGGGCCGCCCCGACGTGATGTTCGTCATCCAGCGCATCCTCGAGCGCGACGGCAAGTTCACCCTGCTCGACCAGAACCGGGTCATCACGCCCCATCCCCACTTCCGCCTGTTCGCCACCTCGAACACGGTGGGTCTTGGCAACTTGAACGGCATGTACCACGGCACCCAAGTGCTCAACCACGCGCAGATCGACCGCTGGAACATCGTTGCCACCTTGAACTACTTGCCGCAGGAGGAGGAAACGGAGATCGTGCTGGCGCGTGTCCCCGCGATGAACGACGAGGCGGGCCGCCAGCTGGCCGCCAGCATGGTGGCCGTGGCCAGCCTCACGCGCCATGGTTATGCGGCGGGCGACCTGGCTTGCCTGATGTCGCCACGCACGGTGATTACCTGGGCGGAAAACTGCCAGATCTTCCGCGACCCGGCGCTGGCCTTCCGCCTGTCCTTCCTCAATAAATGCGACGAGGCAGAGCGGCCCATGGTGGCCGAGTATTACCAGCGCTGTTTCAATGAGGAATTGCTGGCGAGCCAGGCATGAGCGCCGAAGCAACGGCGCCTGCCGCCTACACGCGCGAGCAGCAGGAAACGGATGAACTGTGCGCGGGCGCCATCCGCGCCCTCAGCGCTGCTCCCTCGATACGCTACCGGGGCCGGCGCCTGCACGACGGCCACCGACCGCTGCCCATCCACGCAGCCCATCTGCAGCCCGATGCGGCGCTGCGGGACTTGCCGTCCTTGCGCGGCGCGGCCGACAGCGTGGCCCTGCGCCTGCTGCATACGGACGCCAAGCTGCACCGCTCACTGTGTCCGGCCGAACCGGTGGCGCGCCTCGTCTTTGAATTACTGGAACAGTTAAGGGTTGAAACCTTGGCGCCCGAACAGCACGCTGGCGTGATCGGCAACCTGCGCCACCGTTTCACGGCCTGGTCGCACGCGTTCTACGATTCCGGCCTGGCCGAGGGCGCTTCGGGCTTGCTGCTGTACACGGTATTCCAGATGTGCTGGTCGCGCCTGACGGCCAGGCCCGTGCTGGAAAAGACGGAAGATTTTATCGAAGCGACACGCTGGTCTGTGTCCTCGCAACTGAGCGGCGACCTGGCAGGATTGCGCCGCCACCGGTTGTCCCAGGCGGCCTTTGCACACCATGCACTGGCTATTGCCCACGCCGTCGATGCCATGCTGAAAGACGCGCAATCGGCTCGCGATGGCGGCCAGGACGACGCAGGCGACGCCAAGGCGCAGGCCGCCTTCAAGCTGCTGCTCGATTTCGACAGCGATAACGACCACCTTCCCGATGCCGCCCCGCTGGGCGAGAGCCGCGCCTTCAGCGACGGCGATGGCGGCTACAAGGCCTATTCCACCCCATACGACCGCGAAGAAAAAGCGGGTGAATTGGTCCGCCGCGCCCTGCTGCTCGAATACCGCGAACGCATGGATGCTCGCATCGCCAGCCTGGGCATCAACACGGCCCGCCTGGCGCGACGTTTCACGCAATTGCTGGCCGTGCCTCAGCGCGACGGCTGGTCGTTTGGCGAGGAAGAGGGATACATCGACGGCCGGCGGCTGGCGCAGCTGATCAGCTCACCGTCAGAGCGCAGACTGTTTCGCAAGGAACAATTCCTGCCCCAGACCGATTGCCTCGTCACCTTTCTCGTCGACTGCTCCGGTTCCATGAAGACGCATGCGGAATCCGTGGCCGTGCTGCTCGACATATTGCTGCGCGCGCTGGATCAGGCCAGCGTTGCCACCGAGTTGCTGGGCTTTACGACGGGCGAGTGGAACGGCGGACGAGCCAAACGCGACTGGATGCGCGCCCGCTCGCCCGCCAACCCCGGCCGCTTGAATGAACTCGTGCACATGGTCTTCAAGGATGGCGATACCAGCTGGCGCCGCGCGCGGCCCGACATCGCGGCCTTGCTGAAGGCGGATTTGTACCGCGAAGGCGTCGATGGCGAAGCCGTGGACTGGTCGTGCAAGCGCATGCTGGCGCGCCCGGAACGACGGCGCATCCTGCTCGTCGTATCCGACGGTTGCCCGATGGACACGGCCACGAATCTGGCCAACGACGAGTTTTACCTGGCGCAACATCTGAAACAAGTGGTGGCGCGCCGCGAAGCGCAGGGCGCCGTGGAAATCTGCGGTCTGGGATTGGGGCTGGACCTGGGCGCCTACTACAGCCGCAGCCTGGCCACCACCCTGCCCGCCTCGCTGAACAATGAACTGTTCAGCGAGATCGCGCAGTTGCTCGGTGGGCGGAAAAAGTGATCGTTATGCCGGCGTAAGCGCCTGCAGGAAGGCTTGCACGGGCGACGCATGCCTGCCCGTCAACGCGCCATAGTCGTCACTGACAATGTGCATCGCATCGGTGGCCAGCCAGCGCTCGATGCCTGCCAGCATCTGCGCCATCGGCGCCGCCATGCCGCCGGCAATGAAATGGCGCACGCGCTCTTCCGCATCGAGAGCCACGACCTGAATGGGCCTGTCGAATACCTGGGCGGCGATAGCGGCCAGCGCCTGCGCATCGATGGCAGCCGGGCCGGTAATGTCCAGGATGCGGCTGCCAAGGTAGCCATCCGCCAGGGCCGCGGCGGCGGCATGGGCGCAATCCTCGCGCGCTACGTATGACACATGGCCTTGCCCCATCGCCGTGCGCAACTGGCCATCCACGGCGGCAGTGCCGAGCACCACCAGCAGCAAATCCTGGTAAAACGCATTGCGCAAGATCGTGTGGCCGATGCCACTCTCTTTCAGCAACGCTTCCGTGGCCCGGTGGTCGTCGTTCAGCAGCGAGCTCTTGCCCTCTTCCGGCTGCATGAACGAGGTGTAGACGATATGCCCGACGCCGGCCTGGCGCGCCGCTTCGATGGCATGGCGGTGCTGCGCCAGCCGCCGTCCCGTATCGTCGATGGTATTCGTACTGATCAACAGCAGGCGCTCGACGCCGTGGAAAGCGGCGGCCAGGCCCTGCGGCTGGTCAAAGTCGCCGAAGCGCACGCAGATACCCTGTTCTTGCCACGCCGCATGACGCTCAGGCGTGCGGGTGATGGCGGTGAGCGTCATGCCCGGATGGCGGGCGCGCAGCTCGATGAGCTCATTGACGACGAGGGTGCCCATTTGTCCGGAGGCGCCGGCGACGGCGAGATGCATTGTTTTCATGTTCTTTTCCTTTGGCGAGCGCAGGCGCACCCCATGCCGGGGCGGCAGCGCTCGCAGATGATGTGATGAGATCAAAGATGGCCATGCGGCGGCCCACCCCCAGCGGGGCGGCACTGCGGCTGGCTTACAGGAAAGAAGGGAAAACAAGTGTCATGCGCCCAGCATGGCGCGTGGCGCCCGCCCGGTCAAGCGCTTTCAACGGCGCTTGACCGCGGCAGGGCTAGTCCACACAGTAACGCACGGCATGCGCTTCCATCGGCAGCGGGATTTCCCAGTTCCACAGCATGCCCTGCAGCTTTTTGTTGCTGAGCGACGTGTCGCGCTGGCCGTTGCGCCGCAGTAATTCCTTGCGCGGCTGCTCCAGGTACACGAGCTCCACCTGCGCGTGGTACTTGTACAGCAGGTTGAGCGTCTTTTCGCGCATCAGTTTGGACAGATGCGTGGCGTTCCACACGAACGGCTCGCTACGGCGCAACAGTTCGCGCGCCCGCTCTTCCGCATAGTCGCCCACCTGCCCTTCGTTCTTGCCGTGCTTCAAACCCAGGGCGATGCGTGCATCGTCGAACGACACGACGGGCAGGCGCGGATGGTGCTTGTCCACCCACGTATTCTTGCCCGACGCGGGCAAGCCCGACATGACGATCACGTGCGAACCCGGCTCCTGGAACAGGGGGTAATCGGGATGCGCCTCGGCGCCGCGAAAATATTTGACGCGCGTGTGATCGTCGACGAATGCGCGCCGCTGGCCATAGCAGCCCTCCTCGCGCGCCAGTTCGCGGAACAGCTCGATGGCGTCGAGTATGCGCTGCGGATCGGGGCAGATGCGGCCGCGGATATCGGCCTCGGCCAGCATGGCCAGCAAGCGGATATCGACTTGCCACGACAGTTCGCGCACGGTGAACTCTGGCGTGACGCCGCGCCGCGACGTTTCCAGCGCAAAGAACGGCACCTGGTGCACATTAATCAGGCGGCAGATTTCTTCGCGCACGGCAAACGGCACGTCGCAATCCCACAGGGCGATACGTGCATCGAGTGCGCCCTTGCGCGAGTGGCCGGGCTGGCCGATAGCGCCCGTTACCGGGTCGATCACCGTGGTGCTGCACTTGGCCACGTCGTGCAGCAAGGCGGCAAGAAACACGATTTCCTGTTCCGCGCGCGTGGCAGTCTGGTACTCGGGCATGGCCAGCAAGGACTCCACCACCATCATCGTATGCGTCCACACATCGCCTTCCGCGTGGTACACGGGATTTTGCGGCGTCATCTTCGCCAGTTCCAGCTGCGGGAAGGCGGCCAGGCAAGCGTTGAAATCGGGCGACTGGCCAGGCACGGGCACCAGTTGCTGCAGGGTTTTCCAGTTCATCATGTTGTACTCCTCGATAAAGCTGCCAGTTCGTCGAGCGAACGGCAGGTATGCAAGCCCAGGCTTTCCCAGCTGACGAGCGGCTGCGGCGCGTACAGGTCCACGCCCTCGGCCAGCTGGTTCGGGATCAAGGGCCGCGTGCTGTGGTGCGAACCGCTGTCGAGGATGGTTTGCGTGAAGTCATGGCGCACCAGCTTGTAGCGGGCCAGCACTTGCTCGTCGTCTTCCACTTTCAGGTACAGGCCTTCCGCGTGGTCGGACTTGTCCGTCTGCTTCCAGCACAAGTCCAAAGGCAGGCGCTCGCGCGCCACCGCACTTTCAAAAGCGTCGCGCCACAGACGGGACTTGGCCAGCGAATGGCGCAGCAACTGCCACAACTGCTTCGGCGTGGCCGGCATCAATCCTGCATACAGCACGGGCACGGACAGCACGGGCGAGCCGGCCAGCATGGCGTGGCGGCGCGCCGTCGACAAAAACATCTGGCTGCGGCGGCAATACACGTCGAACTCATTGAAGTAATGGGGCAAGCGGTCGTAATACACGGAATGCTTGCTGTACGACCATTCGCCAAACAGCACATACTGGTCTTCCAGCAAGCCCAGCAAGGCGTGTTCGTGCGCATGCGCCCACGGTTTCAACAGGTTGAACTGGCGTTCGCTGCCGCCGCCCGCCAAGTAATGGCCGCGCGACTGCAGCAGCACTTCGCCCGCATCGCTGAACGACACGGCGGAGTTGGCGCCATCGATTTTTTCCTCGATGACGACGTACTGTCCGGCCAGCTTTTTCAGGGGCATCTGGTCCGAGCCGTCGTCGCCATCCTGCAGGCGCGAGCCTTCCAGGTGCGGCGTGCGCGGGTATTTGAATAAGGGTAGAGATTGTAAAAACATAGCGTCCCACGCCGCGTTCACCGGGGCGTGTCCATACAGGGTCAGGGGTGCTGACGACGTGTTCGGGCGTGGACGATCAAGAGCGTAGTCTTGGATACGTGTGCGGAAAGAGCAGTGCCGCAGCAATCGGGGGCGTCAACGCGCCGAACGATGCTGCAAAGAGCATTTCGTCAGCGTTAGCAGGTGATGGCGAAGAAGCGAGGCACTTTTGGCTCCAATAAGGAAGAGGTTCTAGAAAGAACCGCGAATATAAAGGCTGTTTGCATATTTTGCAAGCGCCGCACGATTAACCGAACAATTGCGGCACGGCCGCCGCCATCAAGGAAAGACCAATCAAGGTCAGCACGGCAAACGCGATACGGCGCATGCCGCGCTGCGCGATCGGCGGCGGGTAGCGCTTGCCGGCCATGGTGGCCAGCACGCCCACGGGCAAGGCCAGCGCGCACAGCAACAGCACTTTTGCGTCGAGCTGGCCCTGGCTGCCCGCCATCAAGGAGCGCCCGCCCGCGCTGATGGCGAACAAAAAAATCAGGCTGTAGCGGATGGTCTTTAAACTCATTTCCTGGCGGTAGAACTGGTACACGAGCGGCGGTCCGGCCAGCGAAAACAGGCCCGAGAACAGGCCGCCGCACACGCCGCTAATGAAGAAGCTGCGCTTGTCGGCCGCGCCCGGCCCCGGCGGCGCCTGCAGCAAGATGCTGACGCCGCCATACACGATGGCCGCGCCCAGCAAGAGTTTCAGGATGGGCGCATACGCCTGGTCCAAATATCCCAACAGCAAGACGCCGGCCGCCATGGCCGGCAGCAAGCCGATGCTGGCCGCGCGGATGGCGCGCCAGTCCAGGTGGTGCAAGGCGCCCGGCAAGGCCACGAGGCAATTGGCCAGGGAAAGCAAACTGACGAGGGCCGCCAGCGCGGGCACGGGCGCCAGGCCCAGGCCGCTGGCCACGCCCATGACGATCATGCCCAGGCCAAAGCCCGTGACGGTCTGGAAATACGTGCCCGCCGCCACCACGCCCAGCAGCGCCAGCACGGGCCAGCTGAACAACTCAGCGCCCACCCTGGGCCTGCACAGACGTGACCGCAATCACGTTATACACGTCAATCGCGCTGCAGCCGCGCGACAGATCGTTGGCCGGTTTCTTCAAGCCTTGCAACAAGGGGCCAATGGCGACGGCGCCGCCCATGCGTTCGGCCAGCTTGTAGCCGATATTGCCCGCATCGAGGTTCGGGAACACCAGCACATTGGCGCGGCCGTTGACGACTGAATCCTTGACCTTGCGCTGCGAAATCTCGGCCACGATGGCCGCATCGAGCTGCACGTCGCCATCGATGGCCAGCAGCGGGCGCTGGGCCTTGACCTTGTCCGTTGCCGCGTGCACCTTGTCGACGGCCGCGTGGTGGGCGCTGCCGCTGGTGGAAAACGACAGCATGGCCACGCGTGGCTCTTCCATCAGCAAGGCTTGCGCGCTGTCGGCGGCGGCCATGGCAATGTCGGCCAATTCCTCGGCCTTCGGATCGACCACCAAAGCGCAGTCGGAAAAGATGAAACCGCCCTTGAGGCTGTGGAAAGGTTCGCACAGCATCATCAGGAAAAAGCTCGACACGAGCTTGAAGGCCGGATCGACGCCGATGATCTGGATGGCGCTGCGCACCACGTCGGCGGTCGTGTGCACGGCTCCCGCCACGCAGCCGTCCGCATCGCCCAGGCGCACCATCAGGTTGGCGTAGCACAGCGGGTCCTGCACGGCGATCCTCGCTTGCTCCACCGTCATGCCCTTGGCCTGGCGCAGCACGAACAATTGCTGGGCGTAGTGTTCCGACTCGCTGGACTCTACCGGGTCGACCAGGCGCACGGCGTCCAGGTCCAGCGCGTGCTCTTGCGCCAGGGCCAGGATGCCGGCCGGCTGGCCGACGATGGTGATGTGCGCCAGACCTTCGGCAGCGGCACGCGCGGCCGCCTGCAATACGCGCGCATCGCCGCCCTCGCACAAGACGATGTGTTTCGGCACGGCGCGGG
Source organism: Janthinobacterium sp. Ant5-2-1 (assembly GCF_001445815.1). Classification (NCBI taxonomy): domain Bacteria; kingdom Pseudomonadati; phylum Pseudomonadota; class Betaproteobacteria; order Burkholderiales; family Oxalobacteraceae; genus Janthinobacterium; species Janthinobacterium sp. Ant5-2-1. The sequence continues at coordinate 35,300 of NZ_LNCE01000030.1, forward strand.
CTTGCGCGATGATGCGGTGCAGGGCTTTCATGGCGACTCCAATTCGGTAAAAAAATGCCGGAACCATGGAAGCATGAGGCATGGTTCCGGCACATAAAACCCGGCGCGATTGCCGGGGTCATACAAGGATCGGTCAGGGTGCTGTGGGATTACGCGCATGCGGATGCAGTACCCGTAGGTTGGATTAGCCCAGAGGGCGTAATCCAACAACACCAGCGCATCAAACGTAGTCTTTGTACTTGTCCAAATGACGAACAGGCTTGCTCAGCGCATCGCGGCGGAACGGGTCGCCCAGCTCGCGCGTGCACATGATTTCGATGATGGTCGTCTTGCCTTCATTCATCTGCATGTCGATCGCCTTTTTCAAGGCCGGACCCACGTCTTCCAGCTTGTCGACCGTGATACCTTCGGCGCCCATGGCCCGCGCAATCTCGGCAAAGCTCTGGTTGTCGAGCTCACCGGCAACGAAACGGCGGTTGTAGAAATCGACCTGGTTTTTCTTTTCCGCGCCCCACTGGCGGTTGTGGAAGACCACGGCCGTCACGGGTATGTTGTGGCGCACGCAGGTCATCGTTTCCATCAGGCTCATGCCCCAGGCGCCATCGCCCGCATACGACACGGCCGGACGGTGCGGTGCGGCCACTTTCGCGCCGATGATGGTCGGGAAGGCATAGCCGCAGTTGCCAAAGCTCATCGCCGCAAAGAAGCTGCGCGGCTTTTCAAAGCGCAGGTAGCTGTTCGCCACCGAGTTGATGTTGCCGATGTCGGTCGACACCATCACGTCTTCCGGCATGGCTTTTTCCAGCTCGCGCAAGACCTGGCGCGGGTGCAGGTAGTTGCCCGGCTCTTTCTTCTGCTCTTCGATCATGTCCAGGCTGTACGCATCTTTTTCATGCGTCCAGTCGGTCAATTCCTCTTCCCACGCGGCCTTCTCCGCTTGCACAGTGGCATAGCGCTCGTCGCGCGTCGCGTCGCAGTCGAGGCTCTTGCCGTCCAGGCGGGACAGGATGGCCTTGGCGGCCGCCTTGGCGTCGCCGCAGATACCGACGGAGATTTTCTTTACCAGACCCAGCATCTTGTTGTCCGCGTCGATCTGGATGATCTTCGCGTTCTTTGGCCAGTAATCCATGCCGTGCTGCGGCAAGGTGCCGAACGGGCCCAGGCGCGAACCGAGCGCGACGACGACGTCGGCCTTGGCGATCAGTTTCATCGCCGCTTTCGAACCTTGATAACCGAGCGGACCGCACCACAGCGGATGGCTGGCGGGGAACGAGTCGTTGTGCAGATAGCTGTTCACCACCGGGGCGCCCAGGCGCTCGGCCAGCGCCTTGCACTCGTCAATCGCTTCGCCCATGACGACGCCGCCGCCCGAGATGATCACGGGGAACTTGGCCTTGGCCAGCAGTTCGGCCGCATCGTTGAGGCTTTGTTCGCCGCCGGCACCACGGTCCAGGCGGTTCGGCTTCGGGATCTCGGCCTTGATTTCGCCATAAAAATAGTCGCGCGGGATGTTCAGCTGGGTCGGGCCCATTTCGGACATGGCGCGGTCAAAGCAGCGGCCCGTGAATTCCGCCATGCGGGCCGGATTGGTGACGTGACCCTGGTACTTCGTAAATTCCTCGAACATCGGCAACTGGTTCGCTTCCTGGAAGCCGCCCAGGCCCATGCTCATCGTGCCCGTTTCCGGGGTAATGATCACGACCGGCGTGTGCGCCCAGTAGGCGGCGGCAATCGCCGTCACGCAATTGCTGATGCCGGGGCCGTTCTGGCCGATGACGACGCCATGGCGGCCCGAGACGCGGGCGTAACCGTCAGCCATGTGGCCGGCGCCCTGCTCGTGCACGACAGGGATCAGGCGGATGCCGGCGGGGGCAAAGATATCCATCGGGTCCATGAAGGCCGAGCCCATGATGCCGAACATGTCGGTCACGCCATTGGCGGCCAGGGTTTCCACGAACGCTTCGGAAGGCGTCATCTTTTGCGGGCCAACGGGAACGGCAGCGGCGGCGGCTTTTTGGTCGGACAAATCGGTCATGGCTCAGTCTCCTTACAGTTTTATGAAAAATCGGTATATTTTGTTCCGATATTTGAAATACATGTTCAATTTAACGGTTGCGAAATGTGCTGTCAATGAAAATTCATGAAAAATCGGACTGTTTCATTCCTGAATCCGGAATCCGCGACTTAGGTCCACCGCTGAAACAACAATGGCGGCTTATCCGCAACAGACAAGCCGCCATCTCTACCAGCCTCGCCGTGCTTAAAACTTCAAACGCATGCCGGCCGTGAAGGCGCTCGAGTTATGCCCAGGCAAGGGCACGCTGCCGCCGCTCGATGCGTCGCCGACAAAGTTGGTGCCCGCGCCATCGTTGTTGATGCGGCCGTACGAGGTGTACAGGTTCGTGCGCTTGGACAAGGCATAGGTGTAGCCGATGGCCAGCTGGCGCCCGCCGCGGCGCGCATTCGTGCGGTCATCCTTCTTGATATAAGACGCCATCACGCTGCCCGCCGCGCCCACGGGGGCCGACGCGCCCAGCATGTAGCTGCGGAAATCCGTGCCCGCGTCATCCTTGTCCGTCTCATACGCGGCGTGCAGCTTGGCGGGGCCGAAGTCGTAGGTGCCGCCCAGCAAGGTCACCTTGGCCGTGTTCAGCGGCGTGTCCTTGCGGTTGTCGTGCGCCAGGGTCAGCACGAGCGGGCCGTTGGCGTAATCGATTGAAAAGTCGATGGTGCGGCCCAGGGTGTTGCTGTCCGGCTTTTCGCCGAGGCCAACCATCACGGCGGCCGACAAGCCGTTCACCTTCGGCGTTTCATACATGATGGAGTTTTTCGTGCGCAGGCTGGCCACGCTCATCAGGTTGATCGAGGCGCCCGTCATGCCCGTCTCGAAGGGGTCGATATTGTCCAGCGCGGTGAACAGCGGGTTATGCTGCAAGCCTAGGTTCACGGCGCCAAAGCCGCCCGACAGGCCCACGTAAGCCTTGCGCCCGAACAGGGCGCCCTGGCGGTTGGCGCCCGTGTCCACGTCGAGACCATTTTCCAGCAGGAAGTTGGCTTTCAGGTTGTTGCCCAGGTCTTCCGTGCCCTTGAAGCCGATGCGGCTGCCCGACTGCACGCCGGTCGCCAGCTTGGTGACGGAACCGTCCGCGCCGCCGTGTTCGGACGTCAGGCCCGCGTCGAGCAAGCCGTACACAGTGACGGACGACTGGGCGCTGGCGCTGCCGGCGAAGAAGGAAGCCAGGACGGCTGCCGCTACGAGTGTGTGTTTCATGTCATCTCCAGGTATTGTGGTTTTTATAAACGCTTGAAACAATCATCAACTGCCTTGCTGCAAATCGGGCTCAGGCGATCAGCCCGGCCATCGGCGACGAGGGCGAGGCGCTCATGACGCCTGCCCTCCGGGGCATGCGTCCGGCCAGATAGGCCTCGCGTCCGCCCTGCACTGCCAGTTTCATGGCACGCGCCATGCGCACCGGTTCGCGCGCCGCCGCGATGGCGGTATTCATCAGGATGCCGTCGCAACCGAGCTCCATGGCGATGGCCGCGTCCGACGCCGTGCCGACACCGGCGTCGACCAGCACGGGCACACGAGCTTGCTCGATGATCAGCGACAGGTTCCACGGATTCAAAATGCCCATGCCCGAGCCGATCAGGGACGCCAGCGGCATGACGGCGATGCAGCCGATGTCTTCCAGCATGCGCGCCTGGATGGGGTCGTCGCTGCAGTACACCATCACCTGGAAGCCGTCGCGCACCAGCTCCTGCGCCGCTTTCAGCGTTTCCGGCATGTTCGGGAACAGGGTCTTTTCATCGCCGAGCACTTCCAGCTTGCACAACTGGTGCCCGCCCAGCAGCTCGCGCGCCAGCTGCAAGGTGTAGACGGCGTCGCGCGCGTTGTAGCAGCCGCCCGTGTTGGGCAGGATCGTATATTTCGATGGCGGAATGAAGTCGAGCAGGTTCGGCTCGCCCTTTTCCTGGCCAATGTTGACCCTGCGGATCGTGACCGTGACGATCTCGGCGCCGCTCTCTTCGATGGCCAGGCGCGTTTCCTCGAAATCCTTGTACTTGCCCGTGCCGACCAGCAGGCGCGACTGGTAGGTGGTGCCGGCCAGGGTCAGGCCGATCGGTGGCTGGCTGGGGGTGGCGTCGTCTCTCATCGTGATCTCCTAAGTTAAAGCTGGGGTCAGTCCCGTCGGGATTGAAATGTGCCCCATTGGGGTACATTTCCCCGGCGGGTCTGACCCCGGAATTCCTCTACCGCAGACTGCGGCGCCAAGCGTTCCCCGCAAAACGCAAAATCGACTTCCGGCCGTCGTCCCGACACGAGGTCGGCGATCGCCCTGCCCGCGCCGCAGCCCATGGTCCAGCCCAGAGTGCCGTGGCCCGTGTTGAGGTAGAGCTGGCGGTAGCGCGTCGTACCGATGTACGGCACGTTCGATGGCGTGAGCGGGCGCAAGCCGGCCCAATAGACGGGGTCGCTGTAATCGCAAGCACCAGGAAACAGCGCCTGCACTCTGCGCGTGATGGCGGCGCAGCGCACGGGGTTCAGTTCGCGCGTGTAGCCGTTCAGCTCGCACGTGCCCGCCACGCGCAGGCGCTCGCCCAGCCGTGAAAACACCAGTTTGTGGCCGTCGTCCGTCAGCGACACGACCGGTGCGCTGACGGGGTCGAGTATCGGATACGTGGCGGAATAACCTTTGCCCGGATACAGCATCAGGCGGATGCCCAGCGGCTGCAGCAGCGGTGCGGAAAAGCTGCCCATGGCCACCACCACGGCATCCGCGTATTCCAGGCGGTGGCGACCGTGCGCATCGATGCATTCCACGCCCGTGATGCGTTCGCCATCCGCCAGCAGGCGCGTCACCGTCGTGCCGTACTGAAAATCCACGCCGGCAGCGGCCGCGCGGACCGCCAAGGCCGTGGTAAACAAATGCACGTCGCCCGACTCGTCGCTGGCCGTAAAATCGCCGCCGACAATCTGGCCGCGCGCGTGGCGCAGGGCCGGTTCCAGCCGGATCACTTCATCGGCGCTGACGGTGTTGCGCGGGCAGCCCAGCTCGCGCAAGAGCGCGGCGCCCGACTGCGATTTATCGAACTCCTGCTGGTCCGTATAGAAATGCAAAATACCCCGCTCGAGGTGGTCATACGCGATGCCCGTCTCGCGGCGCAAGGCTTGCAGGCTCTGGCGGCTGTACTCGGCCAGGGCGACGATCTGGCGCATGTTGCGCGACACCCTAGCCGGCAGGCATTCGCGCAAATAATGCAAGGCCCACTGCCATTGCAGCGTATCGAGACGGGGACGGAACAGCAGCGGCGCGTCGTCCTTGCCCAGCCAGCGCACGACCTTGTGCAGGGTGGCGGGATTGGCCCACGGCTCCGCGTGCGAGACGGAAATCTGGCCGCCATTGCCAAAGCTCGTTTCCTGCGCAGCGCCCGCCTGGCGCTCGAGCACGCGCACGTCGTGGCCCGCCTGGCGCAAGTACCAGGCCGATGCCGTGCCGACCACGCCGGCGCCGAGGACTAGGATATTCATGGCGGCTGGCCCTGGCTTAGCGCGTCAGCAGCACGGCGATGGCGACGAAGGCGGCGATCCACACGGTTTCCATCACCAGCATGATCACGGGACGCCAGCCCAGCGAGGCCAGCGACTGGAACGACGTTTTCACGCCCAGTGCGGCAATGGCGATGACGAGGCAGGCGCGCGAAGCGTTGTTGATCCAGCCATTCACTTCCTGCGGAATCAGGCCCAGGCTGTTGGTAATGACGAGCCAGACAAAGCCGATCAGGAAGAAAGGCACGAGCGGCGGCGCGTCGACTTCGCTCTTGCCTTCCTTGCGCTTGAACATGATCGACAGGCCCAGCACGACGGGCACGAGGCAGGCAACGCGCGTCAGTTTCACGAAGGTGGCCACGTCGCCCGTGTGGTTACTGACCAGGTAGCCGGCGCCCACCACTTGCGCCACGTCGTGGATAGTGCCGCCAATGAACACGCCCGCTTCCGTGGGATCAAAACCCAGCAGCTTGACCAGCAGCGGGTAGACGATCATGGCCAGAGTCGACAAGGTCGTCACGCCGACCACCGTCAGCAGGGTGAATTTTTCGTTTTCCTTCGTTTGCGGCAGCACGGCCGAGATAGCCAGCGCGGCCGACGCGCCGCAGATGGCGACGGAACCGCCGGACAAGATCCCTTCCGTGATGGGGCGCTTGAGCCACCTGGCCAGCAGATAGCCGAAGCCCAAAGTCGCCACCAGGCCGCCGACGACGATCAATAACGGCGTCACGCCGACCGACGCGATCTGGTTGAAGGTGATGCGCGCCCCCAGCAGGGCCACGCCCGTGCGCAACAACACCTTGCTGCAAAACTCGATGCCGGGCTTGCAGGTGGGATCGGACGCGAGGAAGTGGAAGGCCAGACCGAAGAACAGCGCATACAGCAGTTGCGGGCCGCCATAATTGCTGGAAATAAAGGTAGCCGACAGGGCGATCACCAGCGCGATGGCCACGCCCGGCCAGCTGCGCAGTACGGCGCGGGGACGCCAGATGGCAACGGCGGAAGACAGGTAGGGAATGTTCTTGTCGACAACGCGTGTTATCGCTGAGGAGTTGGTTTTCATGCGGGTCCGCTCATAATGTTTAAAAAATTGGGACATTTCATCTCGTTTTTTAATAATACACGATGAGCTAGCGATGTCCATGCTTTTCCATGAAAATCGAAACCGGATGTTCCGGAAACTGACGTTTTAAGGTTA